>DAOWOG010000284.1 GCA_030642185.1 Helicobacteraceae bacterium
AGTGCTGACGCTTTTTTTACTATTGTAGACCAGGGTATTTTCGATACCCAGATCGGTAAAGCGTATTTGGAAGTTATTTTGGGACGCGGAGGCAGCGAGAGTATGCGTGATCTGTTTGATACATTGATGCAAAGAGAACCGGAAACAGCAAGTCTGCTTCGTCTGAGCGGGATCAATTGATACGGTCACTGTTTTCACTTCTTCTTGCCGTTATATTTTCGCTGGGCACACTTGCCTGCAGTGCAGAAGAAACTGTGCGTACCGGACCAAAAGGAGAACATGTGAAAATAGCATCCTATAATGTAGAAAACCTCTTTGATCTGTACTATGACGGCAATGAATACTCCGAATACATTCCCAATACCACCTGGCAGTGGAATCAAAAAAACTATAAGAAAAAACTGGACAATATTGCCCGTGTCATTGTCGATATGCAGCCGGATATCATTGCCCTGCAGGAGATCGAATCCCTGCGTGCCCTTAAAGATCTTCAAAAAACACTCACGCAAAAAGGGCTCTATTTTAAATATCATGCCATAGCCGATGCCAAAAAGAGCACCGTTAAAACTGCCCTGCTTTCACGTTATCCGATCCAGGCTAAAAAAGAGATACGCGTCAGCCAGAATCGGCGCTATCGAAATATCCTTGAAGTCAAAGTGATGATTGACAAAAAACCGCTCTATCTCTTTGTCAATCACTGGAAGGCAAAATCGGGTCCGGAGAGTATGCGTGTACACTCGGCAAAAGCACTTAAAAAACGTCTTGACCGGCTTGGCAGCACGCCTTATCTTCTTGTAGGCGATTTCAACTCAGATTATGAAGAGAACAAAATCTTTCTGAAAAAACGCAAACATAACGATACCAAAGGAATCACCGGTATCAATCATGTGCTCAAAACCTTTGAAGACAATCAGCCTGTTACATTGGGCAAATTAAAGACCTGCCCATACTGTACCTATAATCTCTGGTATGAACTTCCCAAAAAAGAGCGCTGGACGCATATCTACCGCAAGCAGCATGATGCGCTTGACAGTATCATCATCTCCCCGACGCTCTCGGATGCAAAAGGCATTGAATATATAGAAGAGAGTTTTGCACGTTTTACACCGGGGTATCTCTTTAAAGGCAAAAAGATCTACCGCTGGCAGCAGAGCCGTAAACACCCCAAGCACCATCTGGGAAAGGGGTATTCGGACCATCTGCCTATCTATGCGGAATTTGAGGTGAAGTAGTAGGAGTTATTGGAGGTCGTTAAAGTCTTTAAAGGTCATTTATAACTATGACACTTACCCCTTTAAATGCTACTTTTGAAATATTGCGGTTGGCAACATCATTTTGTACAACCAGCGCAGGCCTAATTTTGCCAAATTCACTGTTATACTTTTTACCGAAATTGACCAGATATATCTCACCGTGCTTCATTTTCGTCACTTTCGACAACCGTTTCAATCTCTAAAAAATCATCATACGCCTCTTTGGAAAGTGCCTTTGCATTTTTAAACAGATAGAGTTCATCTTCGATCTTTTCCTGCACTTTTTCATAAAGTGAATAGGGTAATACAACACTTCTAATCGCATGTCCTTTAGCATCTTTAACAAAAATAATATCCTCCGGTTTCATAATATAGGAAGGGTTTTTAATAATATCGCTTGATGAAATGGTAATCATATTTATTCTCCTTAGTCATATTATACTAATTGTCAAAGACTGTTTTTAAATACGGGCACCTCCTGTGCCATTAAGCTAAGAAAGTAAAATCCCTCAAAATATGGCAATGTTTTATCGGGGGTGAGACTTTAGTCTTACAGTAAGGAACTGACTTGCTTATTAATACGACTAAAGTCGCAGCCCCGGGAAGGAAAAATTCCTTAGTTTAATGGCGTTGACGGGCACCTCTGTCAGCTCTCCATTCCAATCTCTTTGTTGACTTCTATCAGGGTTCCGGCGGGATCACGAAAATGAAAACAGCGGATTCCCCACTCTTTTCGGTCATGCGGCGCATTAATGGGCACTACACCTTTTTGTTTAAATAATTCATAGGCAATATCAACATCTTCAACCGAAAAGATCAGGCAGACATCATCCTGCTGTTCCGATCTTATTTCTGGGGCCTCGGCACCGATCGCCTCTGCCATCGGTCCTTTTTCAAACAGCGCCAATCGATGACCATCTGCGTCAAAATCAGCATAGTGGCTCTCTTCATCTCCCCACAATACAGGTAAACCAAGTATATCTTTGTAAAATGTGAAGCACGCTTTATAATTAAACACCAATAATCTTGTATGCGTCATTTTCATCTGTAACTCCTTGCAATGATTGAGATAAGGGAACCAAAATCCAAACCCAGAAATTCAAAAAATATCTGCTTTATTGCTTCTTTGCTATAATAGTCAAATACAATTATACTCAATAGATAAAAGGAAAAAACATGATCAGTCAAAAAATGGATAGAGAACTCAGCAAACAGCTCAACAAAGAGTTTCATTCGGCTTATCTGTATCTTGGTATGTCCGCATGGTGTGCAGAGGCCGGTTTCAGCGGGAGTGCCGGCTGGTTTATGGCACAGTATCAAGAAGAGCAGGAACACGGGATGAAGGTCTACAACTATCTGCTTGATCAGGGCGGAAAAGTTGAACTGCTGAAGATCAAAAAAGTTAAAACCGAGTATAAAAGCCTGTTGGCCTGTTTTGAAGCCAGCCTCGAGCATGAAATGATGATGACCACATCCTTCAATGAGCTCTGTGACTTTGCCATGAAAGAGAAAGATCACGCCTCTTACGGTTTTTTCCAGTGGTTTGTCGAAGAGCAGATCGAAGAGGAAGCCACCGTCAGCGATATCATTTCCAAACTGAAAATGGTGGGGGACAAAAACGGTGTCTTTATGATCGACAACCGGTTGACAGGCCGTACTGTTACGGATGGCGCACAAGATTAGGCTATGTGCATCTCTATAGCCGTCATGTCAAGATAAAATGCAGACATCACAGATCATACGCTACCTGATACATCAGCTCGATACGGCCATCGGACTCAATGATGCTATTTCATTTAAAGGTGATCCGGAAAACCTGCATCAATTTCGGGTAGCGCTTCGCCGTATCCGATCACTTCTCACCCTCTATTTTCCGGATGCGTATGCTTTTGATGAAATCATTAAAACCATTTTTAAA
>DAOWOG010000325.1 GCA_030642185.1 Helicobacteraceae bacterium
AAGTTTTTTGAGCAGGTCCAGATCGTTGCCGGAGTCATTGCTCTTTTCTTTGTTCTGATCGCTTTTTTGAGTTTAAGCTCCATTATACGTCAGTTTGACAGGTTCTCCAAAACGACTGATGCGCTCAAAGATGAAGAGGATGTCTATTGTCAACGGGTAAGTGAACTGGAAGAGGCGACGCATGGCATAGAACAGTTTGCCAAAAAAATAGACCAGGCTATTTTACATGCGCAAAAGGCGGTTCAGGAGTCTGAAAAGGCGGCAATAGAGCTGGGGCATCTCTCCGAAGAGATGGAGACATTGGTTCATCATAATTTTGGAGAGAAAGATAATGTCACGGCAATTGACAGTATACTTGATCGGAGTGAAGATATCGCGATACAGTCTGTAGAAGAACTGCATGCAACTTCGGAACTGCTGGAAAAACTGCACAATAATCTAAACACATTGATGCAGCAGGTTAAAGACCATTAAGGTTGCCATGTGAATTTTTTCAGCTATATTCATGCGGTGGGTACCGGGGAAAAAGGCAACCGTGATCTGAATGATGAAGAGATGACGGATGCGATGATACAGATGCTTGAACAGCAGGCATATCCTGAACAAACAGCGGCTTTTCTGCTCGGCTGGCGTATTAAACCGGAAACGACGGCCGAGTTTCGTGCAGCACTTAAGGTATGTGACAACTATATAAAACGTACGACCGTTGAAAATTCGCTGGAACTTGGCTATCCCTTTGACGGGAAGCGCCATAATCCCTATATATTCCCGCTTGTGGCAAAGCTTTTAAGTGATAAATCACTAAACCTGGTGGTCAGCGGAGATGATCTGCAGCCGGCTAAAAACGGTATTACGACGCAGGATATTGCTCAGCACATTAATTTTGGATCCAACCTCCATTATGCAGACCGAAAAGTCTACTTTAAAGAGCTGCATGCGTTAACACAGATACGTTCCCGTTTGGGCTTGCGAACGGCCTTTAATACGGTGGAAAAACTGCTTAATCCCGCGAACAGCCGTAACGCGATTATGGGAGTTTTTCATAAGCCTTATGTTAAAAAGTATACTGCTCTTTTCGGTGATCGCTATGAACGTCTTGTACTTGTAAAAGGCAATGAAGGAACGCCTGAAGTCTTTAGCAAGTGCCACTACTGGCTGGTGGAGAAGGGTGAGATCAGCGAGCATGTTCTGGATCCTCGGCATTATGGCATAGACTACCAGAAGTCCTGGAACAGCATCACCCTTGAAGCTTCCCTGGAAGCGCTTAAGCATCCATCGGATGCATTTATGAAATTGGCAAAACTCAATGCAGCAATGGCACTGTTCGTTTCGCAGAAAGCAGCGAGTGTTGATGACGGATATGCCATGATGGGAGCGTGAATGGATAAATTTTCCAATCATATTAAAAATATACTGCACGGTTTTTTCCTCGCCATTGGTACAACAATAGCGGAGCCTTCAACAATTTTGCCGCTGATGGTCAACTATTTTGGCGGCGGATCGGTTCTGGTCGGATTTTTTGCAGCACTTTTGCGCGGCGGTGCGATCATAGTTCAGCTCTTTGCCGCATTCAAGGCGCAGCATTATCCGCATATGCTCAAATACCTTCGGCGTGTCTTTATGGTACGCTTTATCGCCTGGTTTATGATCGGCATTGTCATTGTATCTCTTGGCAGAGACTATCCTTCCCTGACCCTTTTCTTTATCGGTCTGGGTCTTTTTATCTTCTCTTTCAGTGCCGGTTTCGGAGCGATATACTTTAAAGAGATCGTTGCCAAGATCTTCAGCCATAAATTTCGCGGCAAGACGATGGCATATCGGCAGTTTTTTACGGCTTTAGGCGCTTTGATAAGCGGTACTCTGGCTGGACTGGTACTGGAGCATTATGAAGCACCCGAGAGCTTCGGTTATCTCTTTATCATCAGTTCCGTACTGATGGGTCTGGGTTATATCGCCATGGGAACGGTGGATGAACCGGTCAAGGAGAAGACCGCTCCGCCGAATAAATCATTCAAAGTTTTTTTGCATAATGCTCTGGCGACACTGAAAATGGACAAAGATCTGCAGATACAGATCACTGTATTTCTGTTTGCCTACGGCTATTTGATGGCTTTGCCGTTTATAATTTTGCATGCGCAGAGCAACATCGAATTAAACGGAACCGCTGTCGGTATGTTGATCACGACCCAGATGGTGGGTGCGATGCTGAGTAATTTTTTATGGGGAAAGCTCACTGGTAACGGGTTGAACAGGCTCACCGCCAGCATTGCACTTTTTTTTCATATCGTGGCAATCAGTATGGCATTTTGGGCGAGTACACTGTATGAATATATGGCGATCTTCTTTATTATCGGCGGGGCTGCAGATGGCGTACGGATCGCCTCGGGAAATCTTATTTTGATTTTGGCACCGGAGGAGAAGCGCCCTGTTTATGTTGCACTGCAGATCAATATTGTCTCGTTCGGGATGTTCTTTTCGATCTTAGGCGGCCTTGTGTTACATTTTGGCTCTTACGAACTGCTCTATGCGCTGACCCTTGTTATGCTGCTTTTTGCATTTTTCATGTCTTTTAAACTCAAAGATGTCAGAGCAGAATAACATTTGGGCTTATTTGACAGCTTCCATAGGTTGCTGTTTTAATTCCGCATCCTTATAAAGCTGATCGCCGAAATGGTTAATACCGATCGTTGCCAGGACCATAAGCAAAACGATAACAAATAAAAACAGCATTGCCATCGAAAATCGTTTAAACCATGCTATCATCGGCTATATTCCAAAGTACTGTTGGAGCCATGTCTGCTCTTCTTCGGATTCAATAAATATTTTGACAATGGTCTGGTTGTTATCTCCGAGAATATGAAGATCATGGCCT
>DAOWOG010000124.1 GCA_030642185.1 Helicobacteraceae bacterium
GTATCAACAGAACGCGAGGGAATATTTAGTTTTTGTCCGCCTGTTGTATAAAAATCAAAAGATTTGATCTCACTATTGAGATGTGCAAGTAGGTAAATGACATCAGTAATGTCGACAACACCATCTCTGTTGACATCATATATAAAATTATCATTGCTGTTGAGGATGGCAGCGGACAGGAGTTTTAAATCTTCAAAGTTGACTTCTGAATTGAAATCAATATCTGCCTTTAAAACATAATCTGAGTAATCCACAGTGCTGTTTTTAACAGAAACTATATGGCTTTTTAAAGCACCTCGAGGAGCATAAGATGGAAGTGTGTCAGAAGGTGTTGAATTTTTAATTAAGTCGGCAATATAGCTTCCTAACAGTGAATAAAACTTACCTTCGTCATCTTTTGCACTATCAAGGCTTTTTTGAACTTCCTCATACTGATTAACAAAAGCCGGAGGAAGCAGATAGACACTGCTCTTGTCAGTATTGTAATCATATAATAAGGCTGCAGCACTACTGGAACTGCTGCTGGAACCTCCATTCGCAGCAGTAGTTGTTTCACTGCTGTTTCCACTGCCACACCCAATTAAAAATGCCGCCATGGCTGCTAAAGAGAGCGTTAGAATTTTTTTCATCTTAAATCCTCAATCTAATATATAATTATTATAACATCAACTTACATTTGAGCTTAGTTAAGTAAAACAAAAAGATATAATTGTATGAAAGGATGTAACATTTTATATTTTAGAGGTGCCCTTCAATGCCATTAAGCTAAGAAAGTAAAATGTCAAAAAAGGTGGCTAGACTACTTCGGGGGTGAGACTTTAGTCTTACTTTCAGGGCTTGACAGGCTTATTAATGCGACTAAAGTCGCATCCCCAAGAAAGAATAACTCTGAAATTATTATGTGGAAGAGCAGGGATAGTAAGATATTTTTAAACCCCTGTTTATAGGGGTTTAATGATGTTGTTTAGGAGTCGAGAACCCTTATACTTTAATTACAGGTATCGACCTGAGTGATAGTTTCTACATGCCAGTTATTGGCACAGTTCTTTTCTGAAAAGCAGGATTCGCCGACAACTATCTGATTACTGTCATTTATAGATATATTATTTGTGCCCGTATCTCCATCACCTGCAATGCCGCTCCATTTAAGTTCATGTGAATAGCTTTTGTCAATGACTTGAACATTGTTGCCTGTAAGTGTCAGTGTAGGTCCACTTGTATACTGTTTTTGTATGAAGCTGCCATCACATTCAAATTGAACAGACATCGTAATTGCATGTATGCCTTCTCTAGATATAAATTGATAGCCCTTGACATCATCAGGAGTGTTGACCGTAAGCGCAGAAACGTTTCCTGCAGCTGATGATGAACTGGTACTGCTAACTGATGAGCTGCTGCTGGAAGAAGAGGTGCTACTGCTGCTGTCGCTGTTATTACTGCTGCTTGATGCACTTGAACTGTGATCATTGACTGAATCGCTGGCTGTAACATCAAAAACTATTGATATTTTTTTAGTGCTGGTTGTGCCAGGAACAGCTATGGGAACATCGGTAATCGTCCCTTTGAGATGAATATTGAAACCATCATCGCTTGCTTCGGTAAGCTCAACATTGTAATGCTCAGTTGAAACATAATATTGTTCATCCACCTGATAAGATATCATGAGGGTATCTGATATGGTTCCCGTTGTAACCTGACCGTTTGTGAAAACAAAGCTAAAACCCAAACCATCTTGTTCACTCCTTGCGGTACCTACGGTAGGCCTTGCCCCAATAATAATTGTAATGGCATTGTTTATTCTTAGCACTGCAGCGCTGTTTGCAGCAAGTGAATGGTTGTCTGTTCTGGTGGTGTACCAGGTTTTGCTGACACCATCGACAGTGCTGTTTATTTCACCGCTTTGTGTAACACCTGAAGGGATACTGCTTGAACTGCTGCTGGAAGAAGGTGTGCCGCCACCACCGCTATCACCGCCGCCACAGCCGATTAAAAGTGCTGTCATCGCTGCTAATGCGAGAGTTGAAATTGTTTTCATTTTAGATCCTTCAACATTAAGATATAAAGAGTATAACTAAAGGTTGTCTTAAAGTTATATTAAATATAACAAAAAAAAGATAACTTTCTTAAAATGTAATATTTTAAAATAACAATAGAGCTCTGGTAAGAAAAAGGTTAAAGAGGATCTGAATTTTTGAAGATGCTTTGAAACCCCTTGTTGAAGGGGTTTAATGATGTAGTTTAGGAGTTATATTTCTTTTGGAAAACAAAAGCGATATCCGCGGCGACGTACTGTCTCAATCGTAGTAATATGTAGAGGCTTGTCCATTTTCTGACGGATCTGGTTGATCGCAACCTCGATGACATTTGGAGTCACCAGTTCAGGTTCTTCCCAAATGGCGTCAAGCAGCTGCTCTTTAGAGACGATTTGATCACGGTGGCGTGCCAGGTGTGTCAGAACTTCGAAAGGCTTGCCTTTGAGTTCAATCTCTTTGTCTTTGTAGATGATCTTCTCTTCTTCAGGATTGATCATGAGATCCTCGATTTCAATGATATTGCTGCCGCCAAAACGAAGACGTGCTTCAAGACGTGCAACAAGTACGTCAAAATCAAACGGTTTACGGATATAATCATCTGCACCCGCTTTAAGTGCCGTGATTTCACTTTCATTGTCATCACGTGTTGATAAAACAACAACCGAAGTTTTTGGTGTGTTAGTCTTGATATCGGGAATGATATCAACACTGTTGCCATCCGGCAGCATCCAGTCCATCAGAACAAGATCATAATTGCGAATATCAAGATAGTATTCACCATCCTTGAGTGTTTCAACAACATCGCTTTGATAACCGAATTCTTTCAGGCCTTCAGCCAGTGTTTTATTCAGTGTCACTTCATCTTCTATAATCAAAATGCGCATATATTACCTTCAATATGTGAGTTTGTAATTTTGAAATTATAGCACAGTTTTAGGAAGATTTAATATTTTTTTCAAGTTTCTTTAATAATTGAGTTTCTGAGTGACGCTGACCCGACAATCAGGGAGTATATCGGGTTTAGAGATTGTTAAGCTTAACGATGTTATTTGAGGAAAGTCAAGTTTTAATGAGTTTTGCAAAGAAATTACCGCTTCTTCGATGAGCTCGAATTCATGTTTTTTCATTGAGGTTTTGATGTGCTCCGCCACTTGGGAATAATCAATGAATTTACTTTTATAGGTATAAGTGATCTCAGTGTCTATGATCACTTTTTGAGGTCTATGACGCTCAAAATCCAAGATGCCGATGATGCACTCAAAGACAAGTGTATCAATATTGATGGTCATGCGACGCGCTTCTCCTCACCTTTAACAAGACGGACAATGTTGGGAATATGTTTGTAAAACAGGATCAGAACAATGATGACGACAGGAGCATGTGCCATCTCCGGATGGACAAAAAAGCTGCTGATAAGCAGTGCCGCTACACCCAGCAGTGATGAGATAGAAGAGATCTTGATTGTTTTAGCGGCAATTGCCCAAACCACAAGTGCAATCATTGTTTCGACCGGAAGCATAAAGAGCATGACGCCCATACCGGTTGCGATACCTTTGCCGCCTTCAAACCAGAGGTAGGGACTGAAACAGTGTCCTGCGACCGCGAGTACCGCAATACCCCATAATGTAGCGTCACTGATACCGAACATATTGGCCACAACTAAAACAGCGATGCCCTTTAAAGCATCAAGGGCCAATGTCGCTGCACCGAGCTTTTTGGCAAGACCGGGATTCTGCTCTTTAACGACGCGTAAAACATTGGTGGCACCGATACTTTGAGAACCGCTCTCTTTTACATTCACACCGGCAAAAAACTTGGCCAAAAGCAATCCAAAAGGAATGCCGCCGATGAGATAGGCCGCTATAAAAAATTGTGCATTCGTATTGGTCAGAAAATCCATAAAAGTCCTTAAAGTCAAACATTTAGATCTGCGAAAAAATGATTTTACTTAAAAATTCGTTATAATCGCATTAATATTATTTCTGGTCAAAGTGCTTTTAGGAGTATTTTTTGGCGCGAATTAAGGACAGTGCTTGAATTATACGACTGAAGAGTTGAAAGCAAAAATTATTGATTTGAAAAAGCGTTTGGACGTGACGGTAGTTTCGCATTTTTATCAGCGTGACGAGGTGTTTGAGATGGGTGACATTACAGGTGATTCACTTGAACTGGCCAAAAAAACGATGGAGGATGATTCTGCGTTTGTTGTCTTCTGCGGCGTGGCATTTATGGGTGAGAGTGTCAAGGTCCTAAATCCTGAGAAACGTGTTGTCATGCCGAAGCAGGCGTGTTGCTCTATGGCCCGCATGATCGATACCCTCTATTATGACGAATCGGTCAGGGCGATGGAGACAGCAGGCATTGCGAAAGAGAATATCCTGCCGATTACCTACATCAATTCCAATGCGGATGTCAAAGCAAAAGTCGGTGAGATGGGCGGTATGGTCTGTACGAGTTCCAATGCCAAAATGATCATTGAAGCCGCGTTGAAAGAGAATAAAAAGATACTGTTTATTCCGGATCGCTGTCTGGGACAAAACATCGCCAATATGATGGGACTTAAATCGGCAGTCATTGGAATAGATGAAAACATTGCGGATGCCGATATCATCTGTTATGACGGTTTCTGCTCGGTACATCAGCTTTTTAGCATAGATGACATTAACTTCTATCGCAAAAAATTTCCGGGAATCAAGATCGCGGTTCACCCGGAATGTGATCCGGCGCTTTGTGACAAAGCAGATTTTGTCGGTTCTACTTCGCAGTTGATCAAATATATTCAGGAACTTCCCGAAGAGCAGAAAGTAGCTGTCGGAACAGAATTTAATCTTGTAAATCGTCTGCGTCAGAAAAACACTTATGTTCTTTCTTCAACTAAACCGGAATGTCCGACAATGAATGAGACGACACTCGAAGATCTTTATTTGACATTGAAATCGATTGAAGAGAGCGCACCGATTAATGAAGTTACTATTGACGCAAACACACAGAAATGGGCAAAAATAGCACTTGAACGGATGATGGCACTATGAATGTTGAAAAGTTTATTCGTCAGGTGATTGAAGAGGATATCGGACGCGGAGATCTGTATGCACGTGTTTCCGATACCGTCGAAGCATCGGCAAAAATCTTTGCCAAAAGTGATGGAGTTTTGGCGGGAGTGCTTTATATCGACACGCTTGCCAGAATAGAAGGACTCTATGTCAAATGGTTTCACAAAGAGGGTGCCCGTTTTAATAAGGGAGATATGATTGCCCATATCAGCGGAGATTCACATAC
>DAOWOG010000308.1 GCA_030642185.1 Helicobacteraceae bacterium
ACCTCTTTGCTGCTTAACAGCCACTCATGTTTCGGATCCATAAAAGGGTGAAGTTCAAGATCATGGTACTCTACAAAAGCGATCAAACGTTCTGACATATAAACTCTTTAGCGGGTGGGATTTTAGAGGTGCTCTTGATTGGATTATAGCATAGAAAACCGGTCCAAATGCGTCACTTAAAAAACTTTAAACGAAGGTTTGGCTATTATAGCATCCAATTATAAGCACAGGAGCGGTTTTTGAGCATTAAAGAAAATATCGATATGGTAAAAGAAGAGCTGAACAGTGAAGAAAAGTTCTTTGAGCAAGGTGTTAAGGCTGAGTGGTTTATCAAAAAATATAAAAAACCGTTGATATCAACCGGGATAGTTTTTGTGTTGATTGTGATAGGTATAACCGGTTTTGATGCTTATCAAAACAATAAAATCGACAATGCGAACAACGCGTTTGTGGCATTGGGAAAAAATCCTGATGACCAGAGTGCTGCCAATGAGCTGAAATCGCTTAATCCGGAACTGTATGATGCATGGAAACTCTCTATGGCTGCCAAGTCAAATGATATAGAGGCACTTGAAAAACTCAAAACTTCAAAAGCACCTGTTGTAGCTGATCTGGCTTCCTATCAGGTTGCAGTTTTGCAGGATGATGCAGCGGCACTCGGCGGATACAGTTACGGACAGGATGCCATTTATAGAGATATGGCAATCATCAATGAAGCTGTTTTGCTAATGCAGTCGCAAAAAGTTGCTGAAGCGCATGAGAAGCTTAACACAATTGAGCAGAATTCTCCGGTTTACAAGATTTCCAGATTGCTTATGCATTATGGAGTTACACAGAACTGATGCGCGCCATAACGCTTCTTATTACAGCTGTTTCAATCTGGATATTTACCGGCTGCAGCTCCAAAGAGTATTTTGAACCCAAAGAAATAAAAGATGAATGGCCGATTGCAGAAACAATGCACTCTGAAATTGTTGACAGTGCTGCAGATGGTGCAGTACTGGAGGATGGACGTATCATCTCTGTTCAGGGTCTTCAGGATATAAAACTTCCTGAAGAGTACGGGTATATTGGGCAAAGTGATGAATGGGTTATCTCTTCAACGATAAGCGGTGATCTGCTTTTGACATCAATGGCTGATGCGAACAGAAGTATTGAGATGCAGCTTAAAAGGACCATTGCGGCAGCTGCCGTACAAGGTGATATACTTGCTGTACTGTTTGCCAACAATGATATGACCCTTTATTCACTCAGTACCAAAGAACTGCTGTTAAAAGAGCCGGGCAATGCACCAATCGTTGTTGACAGCAGAATCGTAAATCCACATTTCTTGGGTAACCTGGTACTCTTTTTGACACTTGACGGCAAGATCGTCATTATTGATTCAGATACAAAACAGCTGCTGCGATCGATGATCGTCAGTTCTGAAGAGTTTTTCAACAATATCATCTATTTTGAAGTGATTGGAAACACGATGGTTGCCGGAACCGGAAACCGTCTTTTTGTCATGGCCGGAAAAGAGCGTCGGGAAAAATATGAACTGCGTGATGTTATCTTTAACGATGAAGGAATATGGATCAGTACAAAAGAGGGAGAAGTGATAGCTTTAACCCCTTCGCTTCAGCTTATTGCCAAGGAGAAGTTCCCGTTTGCACACTTTTTGGGGATGATCGTTGATAACGAAAATATTTATCTGCTTGAAAAAGAGGGCTATCTGATCGTTCTGCAGAAGGATATGCAATCATATGAAATCTATGAAGTGGATTTTGATGATGGTTATGTGTTTGTCACCGATAATGCTTTTTATGTGAATGACGAGATTATTAAGATTAAGTAACCGTTGACAATGTCGAACGAACTCGAAGCATTTATAGAGTATATCCGTGTGACCAAAGCACTGAGTAAAAGAACGGTAGAAGCGTATTCGCATGATTTAAGTACGATTGAGTCAGGCACTGAAAAAGCACTTGTTCTACTGGATTCTTCCACGGTGTTTTCTGCTTTGAAAACGTATGAAAACAAGCGTACCCTTAACCGTAAACTTTCAGCGTTAAACGCTTTTTTTGCTTTTTGCTATGAGAGCCGTTTCCTTAATGACAGTACCAGGTTTACACTTGCCAAAATTCCGAAATCACTGCCGAAATTTTTGGACTATTCTGCAATAGAGCGTGCTATGGGGATGATCGATACCGAGACGTGGATCGGAAAACGGGATAAGGCACTGATACTCTTTTTATATGCTACCGGCTTACGGATCAGTGAATGTCTGGATATGCGCCGAAGTGATATTGAGGGGAATTGGCTTCATGTTCGTCACGGGAAAGGGGAAAAAGAGCGTCTGATTCCGGTTGCTGCATCAGCTCTTGATGCCATGCAGTATTATCTCGACGCATCCCCTTTTGATGAGGATTACATCTGGCTGAATTATCAGGGAAATCCTCTGAGCCGTATTTCGGCCTACAAGATCACGCAAAAGTATCTTGGTGTGTCGCCGCATGTACTTCGTCATTCGTATGCCACGGCACTGATCCTGGGCGGAGCTGATCTTCGGGTGGTACAGGAACTTTTGGGACATGCATCGCTGCTCACGACACAGATCTATACGCATATTCAAAAACAAAACCTCAAAGAAACGGTACAGCAGTGCCATCCGATGAGTATGGAAGTAGAAAGAGGAAGTAAAAAATGAAACCCATTATAGACCAACTGCAAAAAAATGGCAAAATATATAAAAAACTTGATGAAGTACAACCCAAAGAACTGGGTATTCGCAACAAAATACGTCTTTTCCGTGCTACAGATGTCAATGGCTATTTCACGACGATTTTTGTTGTCTCGCAAAAGAGCCGTTTATTGATGAAAGATGTGCATAAGTTTCAGGAAATTTATGGAAAACTGGTCCGTTTCAGTGATCATGAGTTTAAATTTAGACTGCTGCTGATCGATGCGCCGCTCTGCTCAAAAGCGGCCAGGGCTTTTAAAGAAAACGGCTGGAAGATA
>DAOWOG010000336.1 GCA_030642185.1 Helicobacteraceae bacterium
GATGTAAAAGAACATCCAGGCGACTACAATAAAAGAGATGTTAGCTTCGAGATCGATATCAATATAACAGTTAAACCGAAAATACATTATTACTATACCCTCAACGGAAATGATATCCAGACTAAAAATATAGAGACACATAAGCCTGTTTGGAAATGGGGGAATATGCCGATAGAGGTGGAGAAAAATACCAAGGTTAAAGTAAGAGCAGTCCTTTATAACAAAGATGTTTCCAACTCTATATGGGCATGGGGGACATCAATTTCACAGCAGACTGATGAGCTGGTTACTTTGATTAATAAGCCTAATGTCCTACCAGACAGTAAGGCGTTTGAGGACTCTTTGTGGATAAACATGAGTCAGGATCAGGGGTATGAGATATATTATCAGCTTGATAGTGCTGCCGCAGTGAAATATACCGGTCCTGTTAAGATTGAAAAAGATACTACGCTTGTTGCTTACGCCCGTGATGAAGTTGAAGGACAGAAAGTCTACTCTGAAGAAGTAACCCGCCAGTACGATAAATGTGAAGAAGATGAAAAAATTGAAAATGACATCTGTGTTCCGGATGAGAATTCATCCAGCTCTTCTGATTCTTCCAGCTCATCGAGCTCTTCTGACCCATCGGTTTGTAACGAATCATCCGGAACTTATGTATGGTATGTAAGCAATATTGCACTTCACGATGTTTATGTGGGTTCATGCGAAGAGTTTGTTGCTGAGACACGACGCTGTGACCTTTCCGGTGGTGGCCTGGATTGTACAATAATGGCTGAAAAGATACTAATGGGAAGCCATTATGCCAGTAGGGATGATGCTGTAGATTCAACCTGCAGTACAGTCAGTAATATTCGTCCATGTGGGCAAACATGGAATTGTGGATGGCTTGGCGATATAGGGGGAGTACTTCACGTCATTGATTCACTGGGTGGCTGTCAATAATAGGATATGACGCTTTCCGTATTCAATATGGGAACGTCAGATACTTCTAAAATAAACATACCCTTCTCAAAACAGCTCCTTATTCATCCAGTGCGATAGCACATACAAGCCCCAGATATGCTGTTTGAAACGGCCTTTTTTGGCGGTTTGCAGGTAGCGTTCCAATACCTCTTTTCTAAAGAGCCCCGTTTGATCGTTGACCTTACTGATCAACTCAATTTTGCCCGAAGCGATCAGCCACTCCATGTAGGGGTTTGAAAATCCTTTTTTCTTTCGTGTGATCACCTCTTTGGGCAGATATTTGGAAGCGACAGACTTCAGCAGTGCCTTGGTGACACCGTCTTTGTAGCGCAGTTGAGGATCGATTCCAAAAACCGTTTCAGCCAGACGGTGATCCAGAAAAGGGGTACGGGACTCGATGCTGTGCGCCATTGATACCCGGTCAAGCTTGCTTAAAAAATGCTCGGCCTGAAACAGTGAAAGATCGATATAGCTGTACCAGATACTCTCATCTTTATGGCCACTCCGCTCAAAAGCAGTCCGATAAGGTTTCAGATACCGTAAACTGTCATTATCTTTGATATTGCGGCGAAGCAGGGCGTTTTTTTGCAGATCGGTAAACTTTTCACCGGATGTTCGAAAGAGCAGAGTTCCGTCAAAGACGCGTTTGTACCACTCCCATTCACGGTTCATGGAGAAATTGGCACGGAAATACTTTTTGAGCCAGTTTTTGTGAGTGAGCTGTGCCGCTTTTTCAATGTCGAGGTACTCAAAATACTGCCGATAGCCTAAAAAGAGTTCATCGCTTCCCTCTCCGCTGAGCACCACCTTGTAGCCATACTTTTTGATACGCTTAAAGAGCAGATAAAGGGGTACGGCGGCAGGATCGTTAAGCGGTTCATCCAGACTTTCGAAGACGGCTTCGGAGGCTGTGATAAAATCATCCTGATCGATTTCGACAGCAATGTTTTTGATGCCCAGGGCTTCTGCTGTTAGCTTTGCGTTAGTGCGTTCATCATAGTTGGCATACTCTGCGTATCCCAGTGTGAATGTCTCCAGCTGAACACCCTGACGTTTGGCAATGGCCGCGATCATAGCACTGTCAATACCGCCCGACAGCAGCGAGGCGACAGGCACATCGGCATCAAGGCGGATCGCAATGGCTTCCGTCAGATCAGCTTCAATCTTATCAATTGCCTGCGTCTGCTCAAGGATTTGATTCGGCGATGTATCCAGCAGAGAATAATAGCGTTCTGTTTTAACCTGTTTGCCGTCAAAATGCAGATAACTCCCGGCTTCAAGTTTGCAGATACCCTTAAAAAAGGTATGCGGCGGAGTCGGCGCTAGATAGCTGAGATAGCTCAAGAAAGCTTCATCATTCATTTTGACAGAAGATAAAAAAGGTTTAAGCGCTTTGATCTCGGAGGCGAAAACAAAACGGTGACGATCGTGCAGATAAAAAAGCGGCTTTTTACCCAAACGGTCACGAAAAAGGTAGAGGTCCTTGCCATCGAGCAGGGCAATGGCGAACATACCGACAAGATGATGGACAAAACCAAGACCCCACTTCAGATAGGCAGCGATCAATACTTCGGTATCACTGGAGGTTTTGAAATCAAAATGGAGTGTTTTACGAAGTGCTTTGAAGTTATAGATCTCGCCATTAAAAACAATCCAGCTCTCTTCAGTTTCATTGGAAATGGGTTGATGTCCTGTGGACAGATCGATGATCGAAAGGCGCCGCATGCCCAGTCCGACGGGCCCGCGTACCACCTGGCCCTCATCATCCGGTCCGCGATGTGTGAGTCTGTCACTCATCGCCTTGAGAACCGTTAGATCCGCCGGTTTTTCGGGATCAAAATGA
>DAOWOG010000161.1 GCA_030642185.1 Helicobacteraceae bacterium
ATCGATTTTACTCTGTTCATATCAAAACCTCTTTGTGTAGCTATGGCAGTAGGGTTGTTTTTTATGCTTGTCGTAGTAATCCTGATGCCCCTCTTCCGCTTTATAAAACGGTGTCTTTTCCCTGATTTTTGTTGCTGCGTCATAACCATTCTTTTTTAACATGCCAATAAGTTTCTCAATCGTTTTTTTCTCTTCATCATTGGAGTAAAAAACAGCAGAAAGGTATTGTGAGCCTATATCCGGCCCCTGCCCGTCCTTCTGAGTGGGATCATGAATTTCAAAAAATGTTTTGGCAATTTTTTCATATGAGATAATATCAGGATTGTAGGTAACCTCGACAACCTCAAGATGACCGCTGTTTTTGTAGCTGACATCATAATAGGTCGGATTTTTTGTTTTTCCGCCCATATATCCGGACAGCACTTCACTGACACCGTCAAGTTTCTCCAGATAATACTCTACGCCCCAAAAACAGCCGCCGGCGAAGTAGGCCTTTTTCTCTTTCGGTACTGATTCAGCTTCAAAGTTCATCGAAATAGAATTAACACAGTGGCGTATATTTTTATCCGTCATATGTTCGCCCTTAAACACATGACCGAGATGGGCACCGCAGTTGGCACAGACGATCTCTGTCCGGCGACCGTCTTTATCAGCGATACGTTTAACAGCTCCCTTTATCTCATCATCAAAACTCGGCCATCCGCAATGTGAATCAAACTTGTCTTCTGAACGATACAAAGGAGCATTGCAGCGTTTACAGGTATAAACACCTTTTTCTTTAGTTAGATAGTATTTCCCGGTATAGGGTCTCTCTGTGCCCTTATGTACAATAACCTGCTCTTCTTTTGCTGTCAAGGTGTTGTATGGTATTTTCAGGACCTCAAGCTTCTTCTGCTCATTGGCCTGCACAATGTTTAGTGTTGAAAATAAAAACAGCATGATCAATATGATATGTTTCATTTTTTATCCTTTAATGTATTTACTTGGGGTGGTAATAGATTACCTCTAAAAACTATTATAGGTTTTTGATACAAACCGTTGCATAATCATGGATAAACAGATCATAAACAGAAGATATTTTTAAGAGTACCAACACAGCCATTGCGTTAAGAAGTTTTATTTTTCGGGGATGTGACTTTAGTCGCATTAAAAAGCTGGTCAGAGCCTCACTGTAAGACTAAAGTCTCACCCCCGAAATGACATAGTCACATTTTTAGGGATTTTACTTTCTTAGCTTAATGGCATTGAAGAGCACTTCTAAAGCATTCGCTCATTTTTGATAGACAGATGGATGCGTTGTGCATCAGGGAGTGAATCAGCCACAAGTTGATGGAATGCTGCAGAATGATTCAAATGTTTTAGATGGGCAAGTTCATGGACAATGACATAGTCGATCTGCTCTTTTGAAAGCTGTATCAGCAGCGTATTGAAAGTGATAATGCCCTGAGAACTGCAGCTTCCCCATCTTCGCTTCATCCGTCGAAATTTCAATTCACTGGGAAAAAGATTCATGGCTTGCGAAAAATGAATGATGCGATCCGGTATATATAGCTGTGCCTCAGTTTTGTAAAAGTTATAATAATGCCGCTGCATGATATCTTCACGCATGGGTTGTTCATTTTTAAAACGCTTTGCAAGTGTAGTTAGATATTTATCCTCTTCGAGCAAAACCAATCGGCCAAAAAACAGGATGTTTTTTCCCAAGGTTTGCTGTGGAGCATCCAGATGCTTTTTAAGCTGTGTGAGAATCCATTTCTCTTTTTGAAGAATTATCTTGTGCGCACGTGCAACCGAGAGTGATCCTGATCGTAAAACGATCTGCCCATCCTTATCAATACGAATATAAGCATGACGGAGACGTGGCTTAATTTCGTGGAACACTTTATGACCACGAAATTCAAGTATCTCTTTCAAGTGTCTCCCTGATAATGCCATAATGTTCGAGTTTCTCTTCAAAACGCATAGCCGCATAGGCAGGCGATGTTGAGGGAAGCAGTGTCACCGGTATGTTTAGATCTTTAAAATGTCTATTTAAACCATCATAGGATTTTCGTCCTGTACAAAAAATATGTCTGATTTTTGGATACTTTCGGAGCAGTTGATCGATATCATTTGGGACAAGTTCACCGAGATTGGTATCGCTTGAATTATTCTCTTTACGGATTAAGGAGGCATAGACATCCCATAAAGCAAAATGCCGTGAGTGCGACAAAGCCTTTTTAGACTCTATGTCGGCGACATCCTGATGAAAAAGTTCACCCATTATTTTCCAAAATTGATTACGCGGATGGGCATAATAAAAGTTATTTTCAAATGATTTGATACTGGGGAAAGAGCCTAAAATGAGCACCTCTGAATCGTAATCAATCAGAGGATCAAACGGGTGAGCCAGCGTCTGCATGGAAGATAGACTCAAATACGATCAGGCGTGCTGTTTAAGACTATGTTGGATCTTTTCGATATCAGTATTGTAATTTTTTACAAGCCGGTCTATATCATCATCGGCAAATTCTGATTTTTCTATTTCTGTGGCGATATTATAGATTTTTCCAAATGGACCCAGCCTGGAAGCCAGTGCCAGTTCGAGCAGATCATTAAAATCAAAACTCTCTTCAAGCTCATCAAAAGTGACTTGAAAAACATCTATCAGTGTACTCAGGAGTGCCAAAAGGTCTATCTGCCTTTTCATCCCCTCTTTATCCGGATCGATATTATCCATAATAGCATTCATGATGTTGATTCGGCGATTCAGAAAAAATGAATGTGCACTTTTCTCTGTTGCTACATCCTGGTTTGATTTGGCATAGACAAGCAGTATGATCCAGTTAAGCAGTCTGTCCTTTCCTGCCGATTTAACGATATCCCTGATAGAGTTTGCTTTTTTGATCTTTTTATCTGTGATCGAGTGCAGATATTGAAGCAGTTGAATCGAGAGTTCGCTATAGTGTTCAAATTCAGTCGCTATATCACCGATCGTACTGTCCGACTGTAGCATTTTGTAAAGACGTGTGATGCCGATATGTTTGGGTTCAAGACGATACTGTTTCAGCAGTGTCGGTTCACTGAGATAATGTCCCTGAAAGTAGTTGAATCCAAGATCACGGTATGCATCATAATACTCTTCATCCTCTACTTTTTCCGCAATGAGGATAAACTCTTCTTTGAGACGATCAATATGTGCACTGACATATTCAAAATCATTTTTAATGACCTCTATTTTCAAATAGGTGATATAGGGAAGTATTTTTGAAAAATCGCGCATGAACTCATCTGACAAAATGACTTTGTCAATGGCAAAAACGTAGCCTTTGCCACGAAGCATTTTGATGTTTTCGATCTCTTTATTTGTAAGTTTTATCGTTGAAGGAAGTTCAAATACAAAACGCTCTGCAGGCAGTGTTCCAAGCAGGTTGGTGAGTAAGATACTTTCATCTATGTTGATAAAAGCTTTATATTGTCCGACACTTCTGTTAAGTCCGATCTGGTTCAGCATCGCTACAAGCACTTTGCTGGTTGCAGTTTTGTAGTCAAGGTTTAATTCAGTTCTGTTCTCCGGATCTTTATCACTGCGGTACAACATCTCAAACCCGTAAAGCTTTTTATTGGAACCGACAATTGCCTGACGTGCTATACGAACATATTGAGACATGCAAACCTTTCAAACTAATAATCTATTATTATAACATGCTTATACCAACAATTATATTTATGCAGAATGAGATATGTATTTTATCGGGTCATGAACCCCGGCAAGTTCAAATCCTTTAAGTCTCAATCTGCAGCTGTCACAGACACCGCAGGCCTCATCTTCACTCTGATAACAGCTCCAGGTCAGCTCCAACGGCACTTTATAATGCACAGCTTCCTGAACAATCTGCTCCTTTTTAAGATGGACCAGAGGCATGGCTATCGTGATCTCAGTTTCGTCTTTTGTTCCAAGGTTGATTGATTTTTGAATGCTTTTTATAAAGTGTTCACGACAATCAGGATAACCGCTGCTATCTTCTTCAACCACACCGATACTGATGATTTCTGCACCCTCTTTCTCAGCGATAGCTCCGGCAATACTCAAAAATATACCATTGCGAAACGGGACATAAGTGACAGGAATTCCCTCCTCGATGCCGCCGGTAGGAACATCAATACTTTTATCGGTCAATGCTGACGCACCGATACGGGCAAAAAAATCCAGATCCAAAACATATTTTTCTTTTACATCCAGTGCATGGGAAATGGTATGAAATGCTTCAAGCTCCTTTCTTTGCGTGCGCTGATCATAATTAAAATGTACGGCAATGATCTCATAACCCTGATTTTGCATCATATACGCACTCAAGGTTGAATCCATGCCGCCGCTCATAATACACACAGCTTTTTTAGCCATCATTTTTCCTTTTCTGATGGACGGATTTTAGCACATTGTAGGCGTCGTTGATAGCTATGAATTTATCCTGGTCTGCGCCGAGACCACTATCGGGATGAAACTGTTTACTTAAATGAAGATAGCGTTTTCTGATGGTTTCAAAATCACTGTCATAGGCAAGATCAAGTTTGTCAAGCGCGCGTCTGGCTCTCGCATCAAGATCATATCGGCCTTCTATAAAAGAGCGGGCACTCTCTTTGGCTATTTGATTCGCGGCATTTTTAAATTTTTCAAACATTTGATTTTAACCTTTTAAGAATAATATCGGCAACCCGAAAAGCATTGGCATAGATGGTCCAGGTATAGGGAACACTGCCGCCTGTCGGCATAAA
>DAOWOG010000338.1 GCA_030642185.1 Helicobacteraceae bacterium
CATCTTCCAAAAGATCTTGATGTGTTTAAAGTGGATGTGGATGATTTTTACCGTAAACGGGTTAAGGGACTCTACGGTGAAATAGTCAAGTACACCTCACTGGCGCTTGAGGATATGGATAAAGAGGGGAGAAGCAGGGTGTACGATCTTCGTCGAACCGGCAGCAATATCATCGAAGTATTGAAAAATGTAAGCGAACTGCAAAAAAACATGTGGAAATATCTTCAGAGAGATCGAGTTGAGATCAGACATGAGTACAATGAACTGAGACTGGGTATTGCCCAATTGAGTCATGACATTGAAGCGTTGCGTCACAATCCGGATGATCTCAAGGTACTGCGGGAAATTGCCATGATACGCCATGAACTGAAGTCGATAGAGATGAAGGAAAACAAGCATATCGATGAGCTGATACGTCACGATAAGATCAATACACAAATGGCGACATCGCTCATGAATGATAGCCGTTTTGCTTCCATCGTTATGAGTAAGATGGTCGAGATCGCAGGTGTTTTATGGATTGAAGATAAAGATATCCGTACAATCGAGTTTGAAGAGGAGGAGAAGGGATGAAAATCATTGAAAAGGCATTGGCATTTTTAGATAAAGATAAAAAAGCACAGGTGAAAAAACAGGATAAGCTAAACTGGATTATAGAACAGCTTGAAAAAGCCAAGCTGCAGATTCGCAATCAATGTGAACATGAATCCCGCAAAAAGAGAAGGGCAAAACTGCGTAAAGAGTACCGGGTACTCAGCAAATTGCTTAAAAAGAGTAAAAAACAGCTTGATGCAATCGAATTGGCGGCGTCATAGAGTTATCCGTCGCTCCAGGCAACCTCGGAATCGCTCAGGCCGGGTTCAGATCTCTTCTTTGTTAAGACTTCAGAGAGCGGGCAGGGAGTTGATTCTGGAGTGTCGTAGGTATAAAATCTGTTTTTCTTTAAAACATAGTAGAGCCGTTCAACATACTCTTCTCTAAGTTCAGAGTACATTTGAAGATTTCCAATCAGCTTGAATGCATTGAACTCATGTACACGGGCTTCTCTAAAATCCCGATAGGGACCTTTGGCGATAAGCAAAAAATAGTCTTTAACCGAATCTTCAAGGGATTCATATCTTTTAATATAAATCTTTTTATTGCCTCGGCTCTCCTTGGCCGCAATGCGCGGTTCATTCTTGTCAAACGACCAGATCCCGAAGATGTTATTTGCTTCATTATAAAACCGTGAAGTCCCCCAACCGCTCTCAAGCGCGGCTTGTGCCAGGATAATACTTGCAGGATGGGTGCGCATTCTGATCAACAGCTCATCAAGTGTTTCTGCATTGTACTCGTGTTGATAGGCCTCGATATCACGTTTTTGGGCTGCGTCAAGCGAAGGCAGCATGCTCAGTTCATATGCATAGTTATATTTGCCGTCAAACTCATCTTTGGCACTCTTGATGGCAGGAAGTGTCTTATCCAAAAAGCGCTGCTTTTTCTGCTCGATCGTCAATTCGGGTTTGCGTTTTGAAGTCTCTTTTTCTATTTCAGGCTGGTAGTGATACTCTTTTGGAATTTCAGGCAGCCTCAATGTTATAATTGCAATGATCAATAAAATGATTACGATCGCAATGTGTTTGGTCTGCATAATTGTTCCTCAACCCTTGAAATGTCCGTTATGTGTAATAATATCCAAATTGGGAGATATGAAAATGAATACGATAGATTTTTCGACAGTTAAAACCCCCATGTACATTTGTGAAGAAGAAAAACTTGAAGCCAATCTCAGACTTTTAAAACGTGTCAAGGATGAGAGCGGCGCCAAAATTATTTTGGCACTTAAGGGCTTTGCTATGTATGCAACTTTTGATCTTGTCGGACGCTATCTTGACGGCTGTACGGCCAGCGGACTGCATGAGGCCAAACTTGGACGCGAGGAGATGAATAAAGAGCTACACACCTATTCGCCCGCTTTTAAAGATGAGGACGTTGATGAGATTGCATCAATTTCTGATCACATCGTCTTTAATTCTCCAAATCAGTTAAAACGTTATAAAGAGAGGGTTAGACAAATTAACCCCTCCATCTCCATCTCACTGCGTGTTAATCCCGAGTTTTCATCGTCTCCGGTCGATCTGTATAATCCCTGTGGCCTTTATAGCCGTTTGGGTACAACTAAAATCAATTTTGACGAGACGGTTTTGGATGATCTTGACGGTCTGAATTTTCATGCCCTGTGCGAACAGAATGTAGATGCGCTTGAAGGTGTGCTTGAAGCATTTGAAGAAAAGTTCGGCAGCTATATTGACCGTATGAAGTACATCAATTTTGGCGGAGGTCACCATATCACCCGTAAGGATTATGATATCGATCGGCTTATCGCTGTTATTAAAGATTTCAAGGCACGTCATAATGACATCGAAGTCTATCTTGAGCCCGGAGAGGCGGTGGGGTGGGAAACGGGGCCATTGGTGGCATCCGTACTTGACATTGTGCACAACGGTATCGATATTGCGATTTTGGACACTTCCGCTGAAGCGCATATGCCGGACACACTGGCTATGCCGTATCGTGCTGATGTACGCGGAGCAGGTGAAGCGGATGAGAAGGCATATACCTACCGCCTGGGAGGCAACACCTGTCTGGCCGGTGATATCATGGGAGACTATTCGTTCGATAGGCAGCTATCGATCGGTGACAAGATTATTTTTGAAGATCAGATCCATTACACCTTTGTCAAGAACACGACCTTTAACGGAATCAGGCTGCCGTCTCTGGCGATCTGGACAAAAGAGGG
>DAOWOG010000299.1 GCA_030642185.1 Helicobacteraceae bacterium
ATAGAACAGAAGTGTATGAAACAGTAATGAGCGGGACGGAATAATGAGCTAAAGAAAGCTAATCGCTTAGCTTTCGGGGAATAAAATAGAGCCGAGACGAACCATATTTGATCCGGACTCAATGGCCAGTTCAAAGTCACCGCTCATGCCCATTGAGCAGATCGTGACATTATCAAGCGCGTCATAGATTTTTCGGGTTGTCTCAAAACTGTTTTGGATGATCTTTGTATCATCGGTATGGGCACCGATACTCATCACCCCTTTGAGATTGATGTTCGGGCACTCTTCACGGATTTGATCAAAAAGATCTTTTGCTCTCTCCGGTGCAGCACCCGACTTGCTTGCTTCATTGGCTGAGTTGATCTGAAGCAGGGCGTCGAGCTGCATATTGTTATGATTTTCAAGGCGCTGCTGCAGGGCATGAGCCAACTCGATGGTATCGAGTGCCTGAAAGAGTGAAGGGTCGAGCGCGAGCAGCTGATTGATCTTGTTTTTTTGAAGGTTGCCGATAAAGTGCCACTCCAGAGGAAGCGCGTCGAGGGCTTCGCTTTTGGTTTTAAGATCCTGGACTTTATTCTCGCCGAATGCCCTCTGACCGATAGCGTAGAGCGCTTCAATGGCTTCGGTAGTAGAATATTTACTCACTGCAACAATTTTAACAATAAGATGATTGTCGACTTTTAAGCGTGCTTTTTCGATACGTTCGATCACATGATCGACATAGATTTTGTATTCTATTTGATTCATTGCATTAACCTGTTGATATCGTTATAAAGTCCAAGTGTCATTAAACCGAGCAGGATTACCCATCCTGCAATGGTGAGGCGTATCAGCATGGCTTCACTCGGTGCATGACGGGTGATCATCTCATAGAGGTTGAACATAATATGCCCGCCGTCCAGTGCCGGGATAGGCAGAAGGTTCAGTACACCGAGGTTGACTGAGATCAAAGCGGCAAAGAAGAGAACAGCCATCCAGCCGTTTTCACTCGCATCCGCTGTAATCTGGACGATACTGACAACACCGCCAAGCTCTTTGGCGGGAACATCTCCGCTGATCAAACGCTGTACACTGCCAAATATTATGTAAGAAGCCCAAAGCGTTTTATCCCAGGCATAGGAGAAAATGTTGCTCACCTCAAGCGTATGTGAAACGCCTGCAGCACCGATACCGATCATGCGTTTTTGGATGGTCTCGTTAAAATCATTGCGTGATTCACGCATCTGAGGCGTGATAGTGATGTACTGAAGATAGTTGCCGCGTTCGATCGTAAGATTGATGGCTCCTTCAGATCCGGCGATGCTTTTGGCCATCTGTTCCCACGTTGTGATGTCATGACTATTTATGGAAGTGACAAGATCATTGGTAAGCAGACCGGCTTTTTGGGCAGGTGAATCGACAAGGACATTTCCAATGACAGGTGAAAGTACCTGTGGTCCGCCTAAAGCGATAAAAAGGTAAAGCACATAAGCCAACACAAAATTGGCAGCAGGACCGGCAAGCAGAATGAAAATACGCTGCCATGGCTTCTTAACGTTATAGCTGTCGTTGTCTGGACTTGTCTTGGCTGGATCAAGATCTTCCTGACCCTTCATCTTCACATAGCCGCCCAAAGGAACAGCGGCAATGCGCCACTCTGTATCAAGCCATCGAAAGGAGGCGATTTTTTTCCCGAAACCAATGCTGAACACTTCGACATAGACACCCATCAGACGGGCAGCCATATAGTGACCCAGTTCATGAAAGAAGATAAGTGCAGAAAGTACTGCTAAAGAGATTAACCAACCCATCAGATACTGCTCTTGAATTGTCGGCTGAAATGTACAAGGTACTCTACACCGGAATAGACGGTAAGTGCCACTGCAACCCATAACAGCAGTTCGCCACCAGTCCAGTGCATCAGTAAAAAACCGATCGCAAACATCTGTGCAACGGTTTTGACTTTTCCTGCCCATGATGCAGCAACATCAATGCCTTCTGCAACAGCAACCGTTCGAACTCCGGTAATAAAGAGTTCACGAACAATGATAATGTAGATCGCCCAGGCAGAAGCGGCTCCGGTCATCATCAATCCCAAAAATGCGGCAAGCACCAGCATCTTGTCGGCCAGCGGGTCAAGGATGGCACCAAGCATGGTTTTCTGATCAAGTTCACGGGCGATGTAGCCGTCAAAAAAGTCGGTAATACTTGCCAGTACAAAGAGAAGGGATGCAACATAATAGTTCCAGCTGATATCGATTCCGGCATCGGTAAAGTACTGTGGATTAAGAATGATCCAGAACATCACCGGTGCGATCATGATTCTGACCGACGCCAGTGAATTGGGGAGATTCATCATTGAAATGAGGTGCCTCCGTCAACAACGATCGTCTGACCTGTCAGCCAGCCAGATGCATCTGAACATAAAAAGAGACAGGCACCTGTAAGATCTTCAGGTTCACCCATTCGGTTCAGCGGTGAACGGGCAACCACTTCGGCTTTGACCTCTTCATAGTTGGGAAAGGCTTTGAGCGCATCAGTATCGATCGGACCGCCGCTGACGGCGTTGACGCGAATACCTTTGTCACCCAGTTCGGCAGCGGCATAACGGACCATTGTCTCAACTGCCGCTTTATTGGTACCGTGACCGGAATAATTCGGCGTATAGACAAGGTTGCCGGTTGAACTCATGGAGATGATTGAACCGCCTCCGTTCGGCTCCATACGTTTTGCAGCTTCCTGTGCCCCAACAACAAAGGCATCGACGGTTGCCGTCCAGATGTTGTTCAGTCCTCTCGGTTTTAATCGCATAAACGGACCAAACCCGCCAACGACTGCGCGGCCGGAGATAATGGCATTGGAGATAAAAAAGTCAATACGCTCAAAATCTTCATCAAAGGCTTTGAAAACTTCTTTATATTCGTTTGGTTCAAGGATATTGAGCTTATATCCGCGTGATTTGATACCGAACCTGCTCTCAACGTCATTGACGATCTCGTTGGCGATCGCTTCATTGGAGTTGTAGGTAAATGCAACATTGACCCCTTGTTCTGCAAATGCATAAAC
>DAOWOG010000366.1 GCA_030642185.1 Helicobacteraceae bacterium
AAAAAAGTGATGGTAGGCCAGGATGAGTTGATTGATTCGATGTTGATCGGACTGATCAGTGACGGGCATATTCTGGTTGAAGGGGTTCCCGGTCTGGCAAAGACAACGGCGATTAACTCTCTGGCTAAAGCTCTGGGTCTTGAGTTTAAACGTGTTCAGTTTACCCCGGATCTTCTGCCGAGTGATATTGTCGGAACAGAGATGTATGATCAGCATAAGGGTGTTTTCAAAGTCAAAGAGGGACCGGCATTTACCAATCTGCTTTTGGCCGATGAGATTAACCGGGCACCGGCGAAGGTTCAGTCGGCGCTTCTGGAAGTGATGCAGGAGAAGCAGATCACCATCGGTGAAACGACGTTCAAACTGGAAGAGCCGTTTTTGACACTGGCAACGCAGAACCCGGTTGAGCAGGAGGGTACATACCGTCTGCCCGAAGCACAGCTGGATCGTTTTATGCTTAAGGTAATGGTGGATTACAACACCTTTGATGAAGAGTTTGAAATTGTCAATCGTGTGGCTAATCGCCGTTTTGAGCCTATTGTCCAAGTGGCATCAGCCGAAGATATTCTTTTAATGCGTGATACGGTTGAACAGGTTCATGTCGATGATGCGGTGACCAGGTATATGATCAAATTGGTCTATGCCACACGTGAACCTGAAAAGTACGGTGTCAATGACATTGCACAGTATCTGGAGTATGGTGCAAGTCCGCGTGCTTCGATCAATCTTTACAAATCTGCCAAAGCGATCGCCTATATCCGCGGCAATGATTTTGTGACACCGCTGGATATTGCGGATGTCGTTCACAGCGTGTTGCGCCACCGTATCATCATCAATTACAAAGCCGAAGCAGCCGGTGTGACAACGGATGATATTGTCACTAAAATCCTCAACGCTGTCAGATTACCGTAGGCGCAGTGGTGTTTATCGATAAAACTGAAGAGATATTGATCAAGACACGACGCAATATCTTCGGTCAAAACATCGGAAGCAGTGCTTCAGTCTTCTCCGGAAGCGGTCTGGACTTCAAAGAGCTGCGTGAATACAACGTAGGTGATGATGTCCGCAAGATCAACTGGAAAGCGACGGCAAAGGCGCAAAAGCCTTATCTGAATCTTTTTAATGAAGAACGCGAACTCAACATCCTTATCGCCTTTATGATAAGCGGAAGTATCTATTTTGGAACGAAGCGCTTTAAACAGGAGCTGATGGGTGAGATCCTGGCACTGCTTTCGTATTCGACACTTAAAAACGATGACCGTCTGAGCACACTTCTTTTTTCAGACAGAGAAGAGTTCCTGATGCCGCCGACGAAAAAAATGGGTTCACTCAATATTTCGCTTGAAAAGGCGCTTGAAATGGACCCCTTAAATAAAAGCACCGATTACAGTAAATTTGTCGCCTATGTGAATGAACGGATCAAACGCCGATCCCTGATCTTTATCATCGGTGATTTTTACGGTGATATCGATCTTTCCCTGCTCAACAAGCATGAAGTCTATGCCGTGATGGTACGCGATCGTTTTGAAGAGGAACCGAAACTGTTCGGCGAAATGGAGCTGATCGATCCGGATACGATGGATGAAGAGGAATTTATGATGAATGCATCCATATTGAAAAGATACACGCAGGAGATCAAAGCGCATGATGAAAAACTCTCTGCGCATTTTGTTCAAAACCGCATAGCCCATACCAAAATCTACACCGATGAAGAGCCGTTTGGAAAGCTCTCCATACTGGTCGGGAGATAGCCGTGGAAGGTTTGCGTGATATTAAAGGGATCGTCGAGGTGGCGGACAACTCTTTTTACTATTTTCTGGCAACATCGGGGGCAATAGTATTGGCTGTTTTTCTGATAGGGGTGCTGATATTTAGGCGTAAAAAAGTTTATAGAATGCAGGAAAAACGAAAAGTTGCACTGCAAAAACTTAAAGCGATCGATTTTAAAGATGTCAAGCAGAGTGTGTACGATTTTACGCTCTATGCACAGTATGCACTGCTTGAATCGCAAGAGGCGGAGTTAAAGAGGCTGTTGCATGACCTGGAACACTACAAATATAAAAAAGAGGTACCGCAGCTGGATTCAGTGATACTCAAGCGGATGGAACAGTTTGTCAGGGAGGCCGATCGTGGGTAGCTATCTGTTTGAATATCCCTGGTTTTTTGCACTTCTTGTCCTGTTTCTTGTCTGCGAAAAGTGGTGCAAACCCAAACGTCAGCGGCTGATTCTTCCCAATCTTCCTATGCTTAAAAAAGCTGCGCAGAAGCAGTCACTCTGGCTAAAAAGTCTTAAAGTCTTGATGATGATACTGCTTATTTTTGCTGCAGCGAGTCCCATCAAAGAAGATCAGGTAGTGATCAAAGAGGATATGGGCTATGAGATATCGCTGCTGCTCGATGCCAGCGGTTCAATGAAGCAAAATAACAAATTCAAGATCGTCAAAGCGATCGTACAGGACTTTTTGGATCAACGCCAACACGATAAACTGGGATTGACGATTTTTGCCGATTTTGCCTATGTGGCGATCCCGCTCACTTATGATAAGCAGAGTATTAAAGAGCTGCTCGAAAAGATCAATGTTGGCATTGCCGGAACGCAGCGCACAGCACTCTATGA
>DAOWOG010000221.1 GCA_030642185.1 Helicobacteraceae bacterium
TAAACCTGTAATACTCTCGTAATTACCCTGTAACTCCCCGTTAACATTTATAGATTATCATTTCGCCATCACTTTGGTGTCAAGCATACTAAAGTGTCATTTATACAAAGGATTTAAAAATGATTTACAGTCACAAAACAGCCAATGAAAAGAAAAATATCAGTCAGCAGGAAAAACAGATGCTGGAGAAGCTGGTCAATTCAAAACCGAGTGCCTGGATGGTAGAGACAAAAACCAAATAAACTGCAGGGCATACAGCCCAATATCTTTCTACTACTCGGTCACCTGTTTTTTATCTTTCAACGGTGTCAGATATATGATCTCTTTATTCCACAAATAAGCTTTATCCGCTTCGCCCAAATGATTGATCCGCATCATTGCATGCAGTGAATCGACATAGGCCTGCCCGCGCTCAGAGTACTTGTCCAGTGTTTTGGCAAGTTCATGACCCGAGACGTTTTTACTTTCACTGCGAAGCAGACTCCGGCGCTGACGCATCTTTCGATACGCACGGTGTGTGTTTAGGTTCAGCATATAAGCATTGACCGCATCCTGCGGGGTATTAAAACGGGCCAGGCCATAATCGCCCAGCTCTTTACGCTGCTGTTTCGGACGCATTGCATCTTTGCTAAAAGCCCACTGTCCGAACAGGGAATTGCCCAGTATGGCAAAACGTGAAGCTCCCCAACCGCTCTCTTCAGCCGCCTGCGCAAGTGCCAAAGAGGGCGGGATAACATCGACACGTTCATTTAACAGATCCAGCTTTTGATCCAACGTCACATTATCATCTTTTTTCATAACTTTATACTTGAGTGCAAGTTTGTTCAACCACACTTCCTCATCATGATTCAACCGCTGCACTCTTTTACCAAGCGTGTCAAACTTCTTTCTTTCCGCTATAAGCAGTTCATTAGCATGTAAAACCAGAGGAATCGTCAGTTGAAAAAAGATCGCTTTTTTGGTTTTTACCTCTATTTTCTGCGACTGTGACTGCCAACGCGATGAGATATCGGTAATATAGACACGCGGAATTTCACGCACCCCCTCATTCCAGTGCTTCATTGTGTAGTTGATATCACTAAATAGTGTATTTATATCCGCTATTGACGAAGTATAAACAATTCGGTTCTGAACTGCTGCTTCAATGATCTTATCTGCATTTGAGGTCTTACGCTCTTCTTTAACCTCTGAACAGCCGGAAAAAAGCAGTAAAAAACCTACTGCCAAAACCAGGACTGCAGCGTTGATCAAAAATTCTCTATCTAAAGTCATAAAAGATTATAACACTTTCAGTCTACCGACTGGACATGGTGGAGCAAAATTTCGAACCTTGCACCTTGATCAGTATTTGACACACTCAAATGACCACTTAAATTGTTTTCAATGATCATTTTGGACATATAGAGCCCGATCCCCGTTCCCTGAGATTCAAATTTAGTCGTAAAATAGGGTTCAAATATCTTGTCTATGATCGGTTCCTCAATCCCTCCGCCGGTGTCCTCAATCCCAACCAGACAATCCGTACCGACTATTTTGGCATCTATTCGAATTTCTCTCACCTGCACATCTTTCAAAATAATGGCATCTTTGGCATTATTGAGAAGATTTAAAATAACCTGTTTAAGTTCATTGGCAAAAATATGAATCAAAATGTTTGAATCAATGGCCACTGTCAATGTGATATTTTTGCTCTTGAGTACACCGGTACTTAACATCGCAACATCATTCACAATTGCCTGAAGAGAGACCAACTCTTTCTCTTTGTCCATTTTAAAGAAGTTTCGAAAGTCATCAATTGTCTGAGACATATAAGCTATCTGCGTATGTGACGATTCCGTAACTTTTTGAAGTTCTTCATCGCTTAGGCTGCCTAACTGACGCTTTAGGTCCATGTTGGAGAGCTCAAGTGCCAAAATGTTGAGCGGTTGGCGCCACTGATGGGCGATAGCCTCGATCATCTCTCCGATCGAAGCCATTTTAGACTGCTGGATCATCATTCGCTCTTTGATTCGGTCTTTCGCAACCGCTTCATCAATCTGACCTTTCAGAGATAGATTCAGCATTTCAAGCTCTTTTGTACGTACTTTCACCAACTTATCCAGTTTGATATACCTGTACAAGATCAGTATGATAATGATCATAATCAAAAACAGTATCTTCCACAAAAGTGAGTAATCAAAATGGTGTTCATACACAATGGGAACAGACTGCTTATAGATCGCTTCACGCTTTTGCTGCGGAATGGCATCCAACGCTTTTTGAAGGATTCCTTGCCACTGCGGCCAGTCACTGCGCACTGCAAAGCGCAAATCATCAAAATAGGAGGTCTGGCCTACCACTTTCAGATTGCTCAATCTCAGTTTATCAATATAATAGCTCGTCGCTGTCAGTACACCTATAAAGGCAAAAGCCTCTCCGTAAGCCACCTTCTTCAGTGCCTCTTGCATATCTGCCACTTCAATCTGCTCGATCCCAGGATAATCCCGTGCCAGAAGCTCACTGACAGCAAAGCCCTTTATTATTGCCATTTTCTTGCCATCGAGCTCGCTCAAGCCTTTGAGATAACTCACCTTTGAATCCGCAATGATCACTTTTGTCAAAGAGAGGTAAGGGTCACTGAAGCGCATGTACTTTTTACGCTCCGGTGTCTTCAAAGCCGCTGACAGCATATCGACCGTGCGCATTCGGACACCCTCTTTCAGATCATTCCAATCACGGTCACTGATAATGTCAAAGTTAATACCGAGTTTTTCTGAAATCGCTTTCAGATATGAGGCACTGATGCCGGCATATTTTCCATTTTCATCCAGATACTCTATCGGACGGAACTCCCTGTCGATCCCGACACGGATCACAGGATGCGCTTTAAGCCACGCCTTTTCATCCGGTGTCAATTGTATTTTGTCACGCTGATAGATAAAATGATCCAAAACGGCACCATTCTTTATAAGACCCATCACCTGATAAGCCTGTGCAATAACATTCAGGCGCTTGCGGTCAATATTTCCCAAAGTACCCGTTGTTGCAAAGGCCAGCTTTTTTAAAGCTTCCCCTTCATAAACCAGGCTTTCATAAGATTTTTTCTGCCCGTTATACTTGTTTATAATGAGCCGTGCCGTCTCATCAATGTGATCAAAGGCGTATTGCCATCCTTTAAGCGATGCATCATAAAATGCTTTTACCCTGTCGGGGTACCCTTGCAGCTCTTTGTCCGACGTAAACAGGATATCGCTGTAAAAATCAAAACCATAATCTTTAGGATGCAGCATATAGGTTTTAATACCTAACTCTTTCAGAACAAACGGTTCGTTTGAGGTATAGGATGCTAAAGCATCTGTCTTACCCTCAATCAGGGAACGAACATCAAAACTGTGGGTCTGCACAACAATATCGTTCATAGTGACCCCGACAGTATTAAGCATCGCCCGCAATGAAACCGTCGATGCCACATCATTTGTCAGCATAATACGTTTTCCGATCAGATCTTTCGTTTCATGTATACCGGAGTCTGCGAGTACCAATAACATCATAGGCGAAGATTGAAAGATGGCAGCCATAGCGATTACCGGCTTGCCCTGCGTATGATCAATCATCAAAGAAGAACGCCCTATTCCATACTCAGCCCGGCCTTCTACTACTTCATCAACCACATTCAGATCCGTCCGGTAGGGTTTCAATGTGACATCAAGTCCGGCCTCTTCATAAAAACCCTTCTCGATCGCAACATAATAACCCGCAAACTGAAACTGATCCAGCCACTGAAGCTGCAGTGAGATCTTTTCGGCAGCAAGGAGGTTTAATGTGTGAGCCCAAACGATAAAAA
>DAOWOG010000056.1 GCA_030642185.1 Helicobacteraceae bacterium
GTTCTCAAACAGGATCGCTTTTTCCATATCTCCGGCTTTGACCGCTTCATCAGAAAGTTTTTTCTGTGCAGGGATTTGACCGTACTGATCAAGTGCATCCACAACAAGGGCCTTAACGACCGGGTATTTCTCATAGTGGTGCTCTTTTAGGAACGCTACAACACTCTGGATAACACCATCAGTCGCAGTGTTGACCGCAACAGTTTTGTCATATTCAGCTTTGAGTTCTTCCGGAGTCATTGTTGCCATTTTGAGTTTTTGAGCCGAGACATATTTCTTGTTCGGAACTTTAACCATCAGGTAACCCATCCACTCCAGGTGAAGTGCTGAACAGAACTCGGTACAGTAGTAAGGGAAAACACCCTCAATGTCTGCTATAAAGTTGATCTCTGCAGTTTCACCCGGCTCCAGTGATGCATGCACGTCAAAGTGGTCAACGGTAAATCCGTGTGTCTCATCCTGAGCACGCTCAAGGTTGGTCATATAGATTGTGACGTTGTCACCTTTGTTGACCGTGATACGCTCCGGATTGATGTGTGAACGTACCAGTGTTGCATACACTTTTACATTTTTGCCGTCGCGTTCGATACGCTCCTGACCCGCAAGTGTTTTACCGACATGGATCTCACCTGTTTTGGTATTGGTACCCATTTTGTAGCGTACATGCGGATGCAGTTTATTTGCGCGGATCGCAACCGCCTGGTGAGGTTCACCCAGCGGTATCGGCATATCGACAAGAAGGTCCATCTTTTTACCGCGGATATCGATCAGCTGGTGATTCTGCGGGTGCAGCGGACCAACCGGGTTGAAGCGGTCAATAGAAAGTTTGTTCAAGGCAATAATGTACTCACCCTGAGGATCTGCCGATTTTCCTTCCATACCGCAAAGGTGACCGATGTTGTAGTGGACATTTACTTTATCGAGTACTTTCAAAGTCTTATAGTTCCACTTTACAACCTGAGAGTCAACATAGAGTGATGTATAGATCTCACCGTCAACATTGGAGTACTGGTTATGTAAAGGCCCGAGACCCAATTCTACCTGGCCGTGCAGGGCTTTTTTCATATCCAAAATAGGGATCCCATACGGATCTTTTCCGGCATAATCTTTATTTTTGATCAGTTTCATGATTTTAGAGAAGCTGTAAACTGATGCATGGGTGTCAAGCTTACCACAGACTGTGATGTACTCACCATCCGGAGAAACGTCAACACCGTGCGGTGATTTAGGTTCCGGTACCAGGAAGAGTGCATTGTTTTTGACGGCAACATCCATAGGAATTACTCTATGATCATTGATGATCTGGACATTTTTTGGATCTTCAGCCAATTTTGCCAATTTTTTCCAGTCATAGACATGCAAGAAGTCGGTATCGTTACGGGACATACCCGCTTCATTCGGCGGCATACCTACTTCGATACCACCGGTATACATTTCAGAGTTAAATGAGTTGGTGAAACCCCAACCATCAGAAACACCTTTACCCGCATCACTCAGATCCTGCATATAAGGAGGCAGTTCAAGCGTAAAAGAGGCGTCTGCGTCGAAGCGGCCCTTTTTAGGATCAAACTTCCACATCGTTACCCCACCGCGGTAGGTCTCTTTATACTCTTCGATCGGGTGGTAATAGTTATCAAATGGTGCAGCATACTGAGCGGCTTCGATAACATAATCACTGTTCTCAGTAAAGAAAGCACCACCATGTGCTGATTTGAAAACAGGATTAACAACAATCTGCTTTGTCTCAAAGTCTTCCAGGTCAATTACGGCAAGACGCGGATTGGCTTTATCATTAATGATGAGCCATTTACCGTCGTATTTACCATCTTTTTCTGAAAGTGCCGGGTGGTGTGTGTCCCCCCAGTTGATCTCACGGCCGCGGATATTACCCTGGCGCAAAACCTTAAGACTGTCTACATCGTACCCGTACCCCTGCCATGGCTCCGGTGTAAAGACGGCGATATATTTCAGGATTCTCATTGACGGTACACCGTAAACAAGCATTTGACCTGATTGACCGCCTGAACTGAAAACGATATAGTCTTCACGACCGCCTGTCGGTGTATAGGTTTTAGCCGCGCGGATTACATCGTTCTCTGTCAAACCACGTTCTTTCATCACTTTTTCCAGGGTACCGCCGGCAGCTGACGCTACGGTCGCCGTTAAGGCGGTTCCAAGTAATAAGGACGAGATTTTGTGTAGGTTTTTCATTTTCCACTCCTTCTCTATTTTGTATTTAGGTGTCTTCAATCAGAGGCTACACTGTTATTTTGCAGCAATTAAACATTAACATGTAGACACTAGCCCAAATTAATTGAACTTATTCAGACTTATTAGAAGGGTAGTAATATTTGCATTAAATTGAATTGATATAGGTCAATTTATTTATTAATTTTCATTTTATTTTTAAAAATTTAACACTTTTGTAACACTTTTATACTATTATAATCGAGGAAACTTCTTACTCTGAAAATAAACTTAACTTTCAATATTACAATTTTAAACTGCAAGTCCCTCTGCATAGATGGTCTGTGTCGGAAAGGCAAATTCAAGTTTTTCGGCATTAAAGCGTTTGAGGATCTCAAGATTCATCCAGGTCTGATTGCCAAAGACACTCTCTCCTTTTTTAACATAATAGATAAAACGAATATTCAAGGCAAAGTCATTGAACGCTGTGAAAGCAGTGACGACATTTTTCTCCAAGGCACTGTTCTCAGCTGCGATCTCCTGTAAAATCTGCATGGCGCGCTGCATCTGTATTTCATCTGTATTGTAGGTCAGTCCCAGGTCCAGTGTGATTTTACGGCTGGGTTCGGAAGTGATATTTTCAATCGCCGAATCCGCTACCGTTGCATTGGCAAGAGTCACAATACGGCCGTTGAGCGTACGAAGACGTGTGCTGCGCAGTCCGACCTCTTCAACGATACCGTCAAATCCATTGACCTTGATCCGTTCACCGACTTCAAAGGGCTTATCCACAAATATGGTAAAACTGCCGAAAAGATTGGCAATCGTATCTTTTGAAGCAAGGGCGAAGGCGAGACCTCCGATCCCCAGACTGGCCAGCAGTGCACCCACATTATAGCCGGCATTATTCAGAGCGACCAGTATGGCAATCACCCAGATACTTACTTTAATTCCTTTGCGAAGCAGCGGCAAAAGCTGATCATCAAGCTTACTATCCGTTTTACTGACAAAAGGGCGTACATATTTTTCGACAACGGCGTCCATCAGTCGTGAGAGCAGCCAGGCAACATCAAAAATAATAAGAATATAGTAGGCTCTGCCTATGATACTCTCTGCAGTCGGCGTTAAATTCAGTGTCTGCAGTGCATACCAGGCACCAAGGATAATGATTGCAAAAACCATCGGTTCTTCAAGCATATCTACGAGAAGATCGTCAAATTCATTTTTTGTTTTCTTTGTCAGCTTTTTAAAAAATGATCCGGCTAGCAAATAGATTATTTTTGCAAATATTACGGTTGCAACGATCAGAACCAGTGCGATGGTCCATTCCAAAATAGTGTTGTTGTAATATGTTCTGGAAAACAGTCCCTCAAACATGATAAAACCTCTGCTTTTTTTTTGAGTTTTATCATAGCCAAGTTTGACTTTTTATTTCTTTTACTTCCGCTATTTAACCGGTGGATGGAGTGTATAGAAGGGTGCTTCGAACTCAAAGAGTTCAAAGCCTGAAAGAAGAAATTATTTTGCGTTTTCGATCACGTCATAACGCGGGAAGATAAAGGTTGATTTTCGTATAACAGATATTTCCTCTCTGTCATCGAGGGCATAGGCGTGAATTTCGATCGGAATGACTGTATCTTTACGTGGGTCTTTGACCAAAAGTTCAGTTGTTCTCAGAACAACGATTTTTTTCTTTTTCACACCCGGCTTGGCTACAAATGATTTGGAAGGTTTGATTATCTTGATTTTGCCTTCCATCCCTTCAGGAACAACAACATCGAAATAGTACTCATGGTCTTCATTGAGCGTATTTTGCAGCAAGAAAGTATAAGCGTTATCGACCTGAATGTTGCCTTCATATGTTTTCTTGACAGAATAGAGACGGGTCTCTTTGTTAATGTTTAGCAGCATATGCTCTTTGGTGCTTCCCATCATCCCGAGAATGATTGAGATTACAAGTAAAATACCTATGTAGCCCCAGATTTTCGGACGAAGAAAATGCGTTTTTCCTTTTTGATACAGTACCTCTTTTTCACTTGACCAGCGCACAAGGCTCTCTTTGCCGAGTTTGCCCATAACGGTAGTACAGGCATCCACGCATTCAAGACAGTTGATACACTCAAGCTGAAGACCCTGACGGATATCGATATGGGTCGGGCAGACTGTAACACAGCTTTCACAGGTAGTACATTCCGCTGCCGATTCTACGGCCTGAAGATCTTTTTGTTTGGTAAACATCTTCTCTTTATTGTTATTGTAAATCTCACCGCCGCGATGCGGATCGTAGATCGCCATGACTGTATCGTCATCATAAAGAACGGACTGAATACGTGAATAAGGGCAGACATAGATACAGAAATCTTCTTTTAAAAATACGATGTCATAGACCAGAAAAGCGACAGTGGTCAGGATGGTTCCTACGAGTATCATATGATCACCCGGGTTCATCATATAGTCGATAAAATCATACGGCGATACAAAGTACCATATCAGATCTGCCGCTGCAATGAACGCCAGCACAGTCCAGATCAAGACGGCAAGCGTCTTTTTGACTTTGTTCTCCATCTTGGACATATCCGGTTTCTGCTGCTTGTTCTTAATACGTTTGTGCAGTTTTAAGAGCTTGGTTTCTATGAGGTCCCGGTAGACAACACGAAAAATGGTCTGCGGACACATCCATCCGCAAAAGACCCGTCCGCCAAGTACGGTCAAACCGAAGATACCGATAAACATGATCATCAGCAGGAACGGCATCAGGTACATCTCCTGCATATCAAACTGGACAAATGCAAGATGCAGTTTCAGTTTATCAAAACTCAAGAGAAAAAAGTGGTTTCCATTCACTTGAATCCACGGCAGTATCAGTGCGATACCCGTTACGACTGCATAAAAATAGTAGCGCATAATACGCCACGGCATCTTCTTTGCTATATACTCTTTGCCTTTGGCAATTGCTTCACTCATAAATTTTCCTTTTCTTCTACTGTTGGGCATTCGATCGTATCGATCAGATTTTCTTTTGTGTTTTTTGACGGCGTAACAAAACTGCTGCCATGGACAACCTCTCTCAGTTCGCGTGATTCGATATAGTCTTTGAGTGAACTGCGGCTGACACCCAGTATACGTGCCATTTCACTTACACTCATATTATTACGTAAATATGTAACAATTTCATCAAGGTATTTATCAAATTTTGATGATGATCGGCTCCCTTTCGGGCGGCCGATCGTCTTCTTCTCGTTTGCCTGAAGTGTCTGGCGCAACTGATCGATCAAACCGAGTACGATCATAATGTCGGTATGATTGTTTATTATAATCGATTGTTTGATGATATGGATTTCCATATTGTTTTTTAAGATACAGCTGCAAAGCTGTACAAGGTCTTCTATATTGCTGCCGAGAACCCAAAGATCATAAATCAGCAGCGTGTCATTTTCATGTGAACGGAAATATGTGACCGCTTCTATCCGGTCGCTTAAACGCTGGTTTTGTGATGTCTGATCAATCATCTCTTCATCGACATTCATCTGATTTTGTTCAACATACACATTAATCAGTTTTAACTGTTCATAAGCACCGACAAAATGTTTATCTGGACGAATATAACTAAAGATCATTGACGATTAAATCCTTCCATATTTATAGTTTCAACGTCATTCTACACTTTATTGACGATTAAAGTCAAGATAAAATACATTTATTCCGTCATTTTCTCCTTATTTGTCTGTTTTAGACTTTTTTTTGAAGACATTGCTGCCTTGATGCAGAGACGATTGGCTATAATAAACACAAATATAGACAAGTTGGAAAATTATTGAATACGCTCTTTATAGAATTTCGTGATCCGCTCTTTGGTGTGATCGTCTTTTTTGCACTGATTTTTGTGATAGCATCGTTCAGTTATTGGTGGGGACGCTATAAGATAAAAGAGGATCACCGCTATCTTGACAGATTTTTGCGTAAGTTTAAAACATTGCCAAATAAAAATGAACTCCATGAACTGATTTCAGGCAATACGATTTCAAGAAAATCATGGATGCTGATGGCGCATACCTATTTTCAAAACGGAGATTATGAGAAAAGTATCTCAATTTATCATGCATTGGCAGAGCGTCGTGACGGAGATCAGCGCGAGGCCCTTTTTCTGCTTGGACAAACCTACTTTAAAGCAGGATTCCTTGAACGTTCAAAGACAATATTTCTGCAGATCTTACATCAGTTTCCGCGTACGCCGCAGGCACTTCGCTATCTTCTTTTGGTCTATGAACAGCTTCGCGAGTATGATAAAGCACGTGATGTGCTTGATCCTCTGAGTGAACTTGGAGAGACAGATGTCCTGGACAGTGTCTACCTGGAATGCCTCTCTTTGATGCGTGCTTCGGCGTTTAGCTCTGAAGAGAAAGCTGCTAAGTTGATTGCACTGTATCAAAAACACCACCAATTGACCTATCTTATCTTTGAATATCTCTTCATACATCATCCTGCTTTGGCCTGGAAACATCTTGATCTTTCACGTGTGGAGCGCCTCAGTGACATCCTGTGGCGATTGTCCGAGGATGACTGTGATTTAGATATAATTGCGGGGAATGGCTATCTAAGAGAACTTTTCAGTGCCAGTGGTGTTGTCAAGCTTGCCAAAAGCAGTCATGTTTTTGAACTGGACGTACTCATCAAGCTTCGCACAAGCGGCTTCAGCGGTGCTACCTTACAGTTTGAATATCTCTGCAGTGAGTGCAAACAGGTCTACCCTTTTGCTTTTCACCGCTGCCCGAACTGCAACGCACTTGATACGGTGATAACCGAACCACTGTTAACAAAGGATAGAATTGAAGAAAGTCACTCTTTTCAGTGATGTTCTGCTTTGGAAAACTCCTGGGAGTCTGTCGGACTAGTCTGATTGAAGCGAAAATTTCAGCTTTTTAGTCAGGTTTTTCA
>DAOWOG010000090.1 GCA_030642185.1 Helicobacteraceae bacterium
TACTATGCCGTCGTCTATTTTTTCGGAACATACATTTATGAGCTTCCTACCCATAAATGTCCCTTCTGCATGCTTCAAAAAGAGTACTTTTATATCGGTTATCTTTTATGGGGTGCACTGTTTATCGGAACTTTTTTCGGGATCAATTCGCTGCTGTTAAAACAACTTCTTAAAAAAGATGTGCGCTACACCTATACATTTTCACTCTTTTTTAACACATTGTTTGTATTATTAGGCAGCGGATATGTACTTATCTATTACCTCAGAAACGGAGTGTGGCTATGAAAAAGATCCTCATGCCCTTATTGATCATCGTGATTGCCGTCGGTGTGATCGTCACACTCTTTCTATCTCTTGCCCAGCAGGAACATCTTCTCGTTGTCCATGAGGGCAATCATGAAAAAAAGGTCATCCCTTTCAAACCCAATCAGTACCAGTGTCCGGAGTGCAAAATGCCGATTGAGCAGATGAAATACTCGGCTGAAGCAGTCATGCCTAATGGTAAAACATTCTTTTTTGATGATCCTGGCTGTCTGATACTCTGGCTCAAAGACAAGCGTGTCAAAGAAGAGATCACACTTTGGATACATACCCTCGATACCCAAAAATGGATCGATCCCAAATCTGCCCACTACTCTCTGACCGACAATACGCCTATGCTGTATGGATTCGGCGCCTATGAGCAGCATCAGGAGGGAATGATCGACTTTGAGACCATGCAGCTTAAAATGCTGCGCGGCGAAAATATGACCGATCCCTATATCCGTAAAAAACTTCTGGGGCACTAATGGACAGTATCAATCTTCTTACCATCATCACCATCGCTTTTCTGGGCTCTTTCGGACACTGTATCGGCATGTGCGGCGGAATTGTCATCGCTTATACCAGTACCAAAGTCGAAAGCCGCTGGAGTAAAGCCAAACAGGCGACCTCACATCTTCTCTACTCCTTTGGACGCATCTTCACATACACTATTTTAGGGGCACTTTTCGGTTATCTTGGAAGTGTTGCGACATTCAGTGCTTTTGCAAACGGAGTACTGTTGGTCGCCGCCGGTATTTTTATGGTGCTGGCCGGTCTGTCACTTTTGGGAAAAATCAAATTTCTGACGCTGGTTGAGCACTCCCTGACACGGTTTGACTGGTATCAGAACAGCTTTAAAAAGCTGATCAGCGAAAAAACACTCTTCAGCTTTTTTATGCTCGGTATGCTTAACGGCCTGCTTCCCTGCGGATTTGTCTACTTTTTTGCCGTCACTGCCGCGAGTACCACCAGTCCTTTCTGGGGAGCAATCGTTATGCTTGTCTTTGGGCTCAGTACGATACCGGCACTCTTCAGCCTCGGTTTTTTTGTCGGACTGTTTCAGAAGTTCAACTTTCGAAGCACGATGATCAAACTGGCTTCCATTACCGTCATCGCTTACGGTATTTTCACCATCTATAACGGTTCACAGTTTATCAGCGATCCGGATCGGATTATTTTGGAGTGTCACTGATTTTGTGCTATAATCCTTCCAGCGAGTAACATTGTTTCTTTTTTCGGGTGGCCCCCGGATAGGTTGACGTAGAAAAGGCGGGTGAGCTTCGGCTTCCCGCCTTTTTTTTTGCCATTTTTTTGGCGGATGGAGTGGGCGGGAGCGCCAATTGAAACGGAGAATCCATGTTTACTCGCGTGGTACTGGTGCTGCTTATAGTTGCGTGCTGTTTTGCAACACGTTTACATTAAGTAAAAAGCGGAGACTCGCCATCTCCGCGCACTGGTATCACTTCTTCCAAACAGTAACAGCCGATAGCTCTCTTTCTTTCAACCATCATCTCTTTAACACTTATGTAACACTTTTTTTTTATAGTTATTCAATTTATAATTTTGATTAATATTATTAAGGATTGTTTAATGAAAAAAATTGCTTATCTTTCGCTTGCCTGTGCTGCACTGCTTCAGGCTGCTGAAGTACAACTCGACCCCATTTCCATTGATGCTACCGTAATCAGCGATGTCAGTAAAGAGGAGATAAAATCTGCCGATATGGCAGAAGTACTTGCCAGAAAAGTACCTAGTATTACTCTGGTACGCCGAAGCGGTATTGCTAACGATATTATTCTTCGCGGTCAAAAAAAAGACAATATCAACATTATCGTTGACGGAACCAAAGTCTGCGGAGCCTGTCCAAACCGTATGGATCCGCCGACCTCACACATTGTCACACATAATGTCGAGTCAGTGAAAATTATCGAAGGGCCCTACGATGTTGAGCATTTCGGAACACTCAGCGGCGGTGTCTATGTGACGACCACTAAACCCACAGAGGAATTCCACGGAGATATCAATATCAATATGGGAAGCTGGAATTATGAGAAACTTTCAGCAACGGCGACCGGCGGGACCGGTATGTTCAAATTCCTGCTGGGTGCCTCTTACGAATCAAGCGATCAGTACAAAGACGGTGACGGCAATACGTTTGCCGATCAGGTAGACAATTTCATTAAAAACTCTTCAAACCCTGCTGCGGTTGCCGGGACAGCTTATCTGCCGGAATACAGGGATATGAAAGCCTTTACGAAAAAATCTTTTATGGGTAAGGTATTTGTCGATTTCACGGAAGATCAGGAACTACGTTTGGAATATACACGCAACGAAAGCGATGATGTTCTCTATCCGTCAAGTAAAATGGATGCGATTTTGGATGACTCCAATATCTACAATGTTCAATACGCCATTAAAAACATCGGAAGTTTCTCGAAAGAACTCAGTGCACAGTACTACCATACCGATGTTGATCATCCTATGTCGATCCGCTATCGTAAAGCTTCTATCGTCAAAGGTGATATTACCAGCGCATTGACGACAGATGTAGACGGTCTGAGCCTCAAAAATATTACCGATATTACCGATACTATGGAATTTACACTTGGTCTGGACGCAAGCCGGAGAAATTGGGACGGTATCTATACCAAAAACGGCAATCCTATGCTCTATCCGCCAACCTCTCCAAGTGCCGGTCAAATCAAAACAAGTATTCCTGATGCAGACACTGACAATGCTGCGATCTTTCTTGAGTTCGCCCAAAATGTCGGTAATTTCGAATATAAAATCGGTGCCCGCTACGACGATACGACCATTAAACCGGCAGCCGGAGATCCGGAAAATGACTACAGTGCATTCAGTGCCAATATATTTGGTACCTATACAGCAACTGACTCAATGAAAATATTTGGAGGTGTCGGTAAAGCATCCCGTGTTCCTGATGGCAGAGAATTATACTGGAGAAGTTCTATGGGTGTGCAGGCCGGTACACCAAATCTGGATCAGACAACCAATTACGAAGTCGATCTGGGGATGGAAAACAGCTATGAGAGTTTCACCATCAAAACCAAAGTCTTCTACAGTATGCTCAAAGACTACATCTACTACAACTCTGACAATACCAAAACAACACCTCTTGGTCAAGCAGCTTTCCACTCATTTCAAAATATTGATGCATCGATCTACGGTCTGGATATTGTCGCATCTTATTATGCCTCTGACTCAGTCTATTTCGATTTTGGTCTTGCATACCAGCGCGGTAAAAAAGATGAGGCATTAACAAACAGTGACGGGACAAAACAGACCAATACAAATCTCGCCGAAATTCCGCCGTTGAAAGGAAATATTGCGATGAATTTTGAGTATACTCCTGAGAGTTTCTTCAAGATGGAAGTGGTGGCATCCGATAAATGGAGCGACTTTGACAGTGACAACGGGGAGCAGGCTATTGCCGGATGGGGTATCTTAAACATGAAAATAGATCATAATTTCAACAATGGTTTTGGTCTTGCCCTGGGTGCCGACAACCTGTTCGATAATACATATGCAATTTCCAATACCTATCAGGATCTTATCCTGATCAGTGACGGAACGAATGATCCTATTATGAAAATGAATGAACCAGGCCGTTATTTCTATGTTAACGCAAGCTATACTTTCTAAGTCTGAGAGCGGTACTTCGCAGGGGTCATGGGTTGACTTTTTTTACAGCGAAGCCAAAAAAAGTAAAGCCTTGACCCCACTGGCAAACCATAATAGATAATGAATTCAACGAAGGAAAAACATATGAAGATACTTGAAATCGCACTGCTGCTCACACTTGTAAGCGGTTTTTCTCAGGCAAAGATGTTCCAAAGCGTTGCACCGGAAAAAGCTGAATTGCTGCAAGTGGGCAAAAGCAAACTTTACTGTCCAAACTGCGGGATGAACCTTGTCAAGTTTTATAAGACATCACACGCCATGAAACAGCCTGACGGCTCAACGCACCAATACTGCTCCATCCACTGTCTTGCAGAAGCAAATGACGAGATTACCGGCGACACAAGAGTCGTCGATGTCAACAGCCTGAAGTTTATCACCGCCTATTATGCCCACTATGTTGTCGGAAGCAAGATTAAAGGCACCATGACGATGAACAGCAAATATGCCTTTAAAACTGAAGCCGAAGCCAATGCATTTGCTAAAGAGAACGGCGGAAAAGTGATGAGCTTCGCCGAAGCGGTACAGCTTGCAGCCGATGATATCTATGCAGACAATAAAATGGTGGAGAAAAAACGTGCCATGGCAGCTACAAAAGGTCAAAAGATGTACGAAAGTATCTGTAAACAAGAGGCGCTGCCTGCATTCCACTCCATCGCAGATGCAAAAACCCATCTGGCTGACAGCGGTATCTGCGGCAGCCTGAAAGATAAACAGTATCAGGCAATCTCGATCTATCTGACACGAAAAAATGGTTCAAACACTGCAATGGCTCAGATCAAAGTACCCAAAGATGCAAAATGCCCGGTCTGCGGTATGTTTGTCAGCAAATACCCAAAATGGGCTGCACAGGTCAATATCGACGCTTATACGCACTATTTTGACGGTGTAAAAGATATGATGAAGTTCTACTTTTTTCCGGATGCGTATCATCGTGACGCAACACAGTCTATGATCACGGACCTGTTGGTTACAGATTACTATACGCTCGAAACATTAAAGGCCAGGGATGCCTGGTTTGCTCTCGGCTCCAATGTCCACGGACCGATGGGGAATGAATTGATCCCGTTCAAAACCAAAAAAGACGCGGAGACCTTTAAAAATGAACACGCGGCTAAAAAGATTTTATCGTTTGATGACATTACCGTATCAATCGTGAAGGCTCTTGATTAAGGGCAAAATAGAACCGCTATTTTTTAGGGCACCTGTACCGGATTTTATTTTTCGCCGAACAGTGCGGGCAGCTCTTTATCAGTAATGAAACGGATCGACTTGATCACGCCGTGATCGATTGAAAATACAGTGATCTTCTCTTTTTCACGATTAAACTGTTTACCGAAATCATCATAGATCAACATCAGTTCAAAAGGATAGTCTCTCATTTTAGGCAGGGCAAACATGTTGGTGATGATCGTTGGCATGGAACTGATATCAGAGATATATTTGCAATGGTGCTGATCCAGAAAAATACCGGGCTTGCTTTTAATGTATTCGCTAATACCGACAGAAACATCTTTTTCAAATGACATGATTAGCATTTGATCATCAGAGTCGACGACCATATACTTATCAAACTGATTTGACAGCATGATATCCGGCAGGGTATCACCGACTTTAAAATCTGCCCAGAGTGTTCCCGTGAAGAGCAGACTAACGAGAAGTAGTAGTTTCATGTGATTCCTTTAATTCTTTTTCAATATATTACGCGCTAATAGAATAAATAGACCAGAACAAGCAGCGGCACACACCCGATACAATCTGACATAAATACAACGAGATGATACCGTCCTATCGGCGTCGCATCCTTTAAGAAAGAGAATAACTCCTTCTACCTTTTCTGCTCAAAGAACCACATAAAGGCGAACATCAGTCCCGGTGTCTTTGCCTTGTTTTCATCCATTAGAAACGCTTTTGCCTCACTCTTTTCAAGATAAACCACTTCAATCGCTTCCACATCAATACCGCCGCCTTCATGTACTTTCATCGATTCGTTCACCGTGGCA
>DAOWOG010000345.1 GCA_030642185.1 Helicobacteraceae bacterium
AGCATTTTTTATGGCTTTGGAATTGCTTTTACCGTGACTTACAATAGCACAGCCTTTAATACCGATCAGCGGTGCACCGCCTACTTCAGCATAATCCATCTCTTTTTTCAGCAGTTTAAATACTTTTCGCATCAAAAGAGCCCCGGTAATCGCAATCGGCGATTTACGGATATAGTCTTTGATCAGGTGGGTAATCGTACTCGCAACACCTTCTGCAGATTTCAAAACGATATTTCCAGTAAAACCATCACATACTACGACATCACATGAACCGTCAAAAATATCACTGCCTTCGACATTTCCGATAAAACCTTCAAGTCCATTAATTAACTTGAATGCCTCTTTGGTGACTTCATTTCCTTTGCTGTCTTCTTCACCATTGGCCAAAAGGCCGATGCTCGGAATGTTGATTCCCAGCATATCATGCGCATAATATTTACCCATGATAGCAAATTGTTCAAGGTGTTCAGGACTGCAGTCAACATTGGCACCGACATCAAGCAGGACTGTACGTTTTTGTTTCTTATTTGGCAAAAGTGTTACCAGCGCCGGACGAAGTACATGTTTAAGACGCCCCAGTCGCAAAGTAGCTACGGTCATCGTCGCACCGCTGTGACCGGCCGAAACGATACCGTCTGCCTCACCCTTTTTCACCAGGTCTACCGCTTTGTAGATACTGCTCTCTTTACGTTTAAGCGCATCTGTTGCGGCATCAGACATAGCGATCACATCTTCAGCTTCAACGATCGAAATCTTGTCTTTAAAGCCCGCAGGTATCAAAGGCAAAATCTCATTTTTACGTCCAACAAGAATCGGATCAAATCTACGCTCTATAAGCGCTTCGATACAGCCCTTTACAATTGGTTCGGGACCGAAGTCCCCGCCCATTGCATCGATTGCAATTTTAACGTTCAATTACTTATACTCGCCGGTTGTCGGGTTGACATGGTGAGGCATTTTATAGGTGCCGTCTTTATCTTTTACCGGACGAGCCAAAGTGATTTTGTAGTGTGTTCTGCGTTTTGCAGAACGTGCGTGCGATACGCGTCTCTTAGGTACTGCCATAATTTAGTTCCTTTCTTTATTATTACAAGTTTCGCAACTGTGATAGTCGCTTTTTATTAATTCTATTTCAGAGTTAAGCAACTCGTCCATATTGATTATAGAAATTTCTACTTCTATAATATCATATTTATCATCCGAACCGTTATATACGCCATTATAGAGTAATAATCTCACATCTTCATCAAGCATTATATCAAAAGGTTCTGCACATACATCACAGGGAACCTGCAGGTTCCCGCTCAGATGTGCATTCATCAATACAAAATCACGCTTGGTTGACTCAAGCGTTCCTTTCATTGATACTCTCTCGGAATCAATTTCAAAATCCCGGGTAAGCTTTCCTATACGGTGAAACGGTATGTTCATCGTAAGTTATGAAATCTCTCTACCCGCAAAGAAAAACTTGATCTCAATCGCTGCATTTTCAGCTGAGTCACTGCCATGAACGGCATTCGCATCAATATTTTCTGCAAAATCAGCACGAATGGTGCCTGCTTCAGCTTCTTTAGGGTTTGTTGCACCCATCAGGTCACGGTTTGTCGCAACGGCATTCTCACCTTCAAGAACTGTGACAACGACAGGACCGCTAATCATAAAGTCCACCAGGTCTTTAAAAAAAGGACGCTCACTGTGAATAGCGTAGAAAGTCTCTGCATCTACACGAGACAACTGCATCTTCTTTGTTGCTGCAATTTTAAGACCATTGCTCTCAAAACGGTCAAGTATCTTGCCGATAACACCTTTTGCTACTGCATCAGGTTTGATGATAGATAATGTTTGCTCCATTAGAACTCCATAAATAGTAAAAAATCAGGGTGTGATTATAGCTAAAAAAGTTTTAATTAAGTTTAAAAATAAGTTTTTCGGAATTGTATGATGTTATGTAAGTAGTAGATTGAAACGATGCACCGGAAGCCGGTACAAAGTTAATTAGTCAACGATATTTTCGCGGTTTTTACGTGCATCATCGCTAATGTCATCACGAAATGGCATTTCTGCATCAGCATCGTCCATTACAAAATTCTTGCCATCAACATAGTTGCCGGCAGCAAAGAAATCTTTGTGATCTGCAGTAAACGGCATATCCCATGTAATACATCCCTCAGTCGGACATGCAGTAGCACATGCTGGCTCATCATGGTGATCAACACACTCTACACATTTATCCGGATAAACGTAATAAAGCTCTTCCCCTGTTGGATTATCATCTTCATCAACAATTGCCTCTACCGGACATTCATCAATACACGCACCACAGTTAATACAAGTGTCGTTAATAAATACTGCCATGTAAACTCCTATTTCTTTTGATTTCAGAAAATTTTAGCAGAAGAACTTTAATGATTCCTAAAAAAGAATCAAATAAGCGGGATATTTTTTTGTATGTAACCCATTGTTTGCAGAGCCCTGCAGCAGGTACTTGAAAGTGATTATCAATACTTTAAACAATGTTTAAAAAGAGGTGAATGGACGAGAAAACGTGCCGTAAAAACGACACGCTGTAAAAGTGAAAATTAAAGGCCGAGATATTCTCTGATCGCTTCAACTTTGTCAGTTTTTTCCCACGTAAACTCAGGAAGCTCCCGGCCAAAATGGCCATAGGCTGCTGTCTTGCGGTAGATTGGCCGCAAAAGATCAAGTGAATCGATGATCCCTTTCGGGGTCAGATCAAACA
>DAOWOG010000244.1 GCA_030642185.1 Helicobacteraceae bacterium
AGGCAATCATCGATATTTTTGAGAAGTGGGATCTCGATGCTGCCGTGATCGGAGAGGTAACCGGTACGGGTGATATGGAGCTTTTCTGGCATGGCGAGAAGGTGGCTGATATCCCGGTTGATCCTGTTTCTGAGGAGGCTCCAGTTCTGGACCGTCCGGTTAAACGTCCGGCTTATCTTGACGGTATCACAGAGGTGACAATCAACGACTTTGATAAAGTCAGTAACCAGAAAGCTTTTGAAACGCTGATCAGTTCGATGGAAGTGGTCGATAAGGCCTGGGTCTATGAGCAGTATGATTCAATGGTACAGACCAACACCATTAAAAAGGGCGGGCAGCTGGATGCATCGGTGATCCGTGTCAAAGAGAACGGAAAAGCGCTGGCAATGAGTTCGGACTGTAATGTACGTTTCTGTTATATCGATCCAAAAGGCGGTGCGGCAGCAGCGGTTATTGAGTCCGGTCGAAATGTAGCGATGAGCGGGGCACGTCCTTTAGCGATTACGGATTGTCTGAATTATGGAAATCCTGAAAACCCTGAAGTGATGTGGCAGTTTGCCGAAGGATGTCTGGGGATCAAAGAGGCGTGTACTGAACTGACGACTCCGGTGATCGGCGGAAATGTGTCGCTTTATAATGAAACAAACGGTGTTTCTGTCTTTCCAACGCCTTCTATCGCCACGGTCGGTGTCAATGATGATCAGTATAATGTCTTGATGTCGAACTTTCAAAAAGAGGGCAATCTGCTTTATCTGGTCGGTGAAAGCAGAAGCGAATTTGGCGGATCGCTCTATATGAAAGAGATCTGCGATACGGTTGCGGGACAACTTCCTGAAATTGATTATGAAAAAGAGCTGGCACTTTGGGAGCTGGTGATTGAAGGCAATAAAAAGGGGCTTCTCTCTGCAGCGAAAGATCTTAGTTCCGGCGGTGCTGCTATCGCACTGGCAAAAATGGCTGCGACAAGCGGCATGGGCTGCGAGGTAAAAATCACTGTTGATGATGAACGTGATATTTTTGCCGAGAGTATGTCGCGTGCAGTGCTTGAGGTAGCTCCGGAAAATGCAGCAGCATTTGAAGCGATGTTGGGTGATTTGGCATGTGAAAAGATCGGTACCGTCGGCGGCAATAAGCTGCATATTAATGATGTAGTGATGACGCTTGAAGAACTGGATGAAATTTATTTCGGATACTTCAAGAAGGTCATTGAACGTGATATATAGTCGTTACACTATGTAATTGTAATGACTATATCTGGAAAATATCATGATTGTTTGCATCAAAGATGTTCTGTCATGATAGAATTGTGATAGAATAGTTTATTATTATATGTTAATATGAAAACACGGGTTGAAAAGTAGTAAAAAATGAAAAGACATAAGCCTTCTCTTCTTATTGTTGATGATACAAAAACCAACTTGACACTGGTTAAAAATATACTTGAAAATGAAGGTTATGAGCTGACTTTTGTTATGGATGGTATCGATGCACTTCTCGCGCTCAATAAAAAGTTATTTGATCTGATCCTGCTTGATATCATGATGCCGAGGATGGATGGACTTGAAACATGCCGGCGTATCAAGGAGAATAATATCACGAAGGATATTCCGGTTATTTTTTTGACGGCACTGGCCCATACCGAAAATATAGTAGAAGGGTTTGAAGTCGGCGGCGTTGATTATATTACCAAGCCATTTAAACCTGTTGAGCTGAAGGCGAGGATAAAAACGCACCTTGAGTTGAAGCAACTGCGTGAAAGTGATGTTGAAGAGACCCAAAAAGACATTATCTATACCTTGGCTTATGTTGGGGAACTGCGTTCCAAAGACACGGGAAACCATGTAAGACGGGTAGGCGAATATTCGGCTTTGCTGGCACGTCTTGTGGGTATGGATGAGGAAGAGGCCGAGATTGTGAAAATGGCAGCGGCGATGCATGATCTCGGCAAAGTGGCTATTCCCGACGGTATTTTGAACAAACCCGGACTTCTGACGGATGAAGAACGAAAAATTATGAATAAACATGCGCATTGGGGCCATCATATTTTCAGCCGATCAAAACGACCGATTTTACAGGCGGCAGCAACGGTAGCGTATGAACATCATGAAAAGTGGGACGGCAGCGGTTACCCTCGCGGTCTGAAAGGCGAGGAGATCCATATTTACGGTCGAATCGGGGCGCTGGCGGATGTTTTTGATGCGCTCGGTACAAAACGTCCGTACAAAGACGCCTGGCCATTGGAGAAAATCTATTCGGTGCTTCGCTCAGAGAGCGGAAAACATTTTGATCCAAAACTGATTGAGCTTTTTATAGATAACTTTGGCGAGTTCCTGGCAATACGCGAGCGTTTGGCAGATTAATTTTACCCTCCTTTATCAAGGGCCTTTATACACCCTTGGTCACCTAACATTTCTCTAATTACTGATTGGCTAAAATTCCACAAAACTATTCATCATAAAGGTCTTTAATGAAACGTGCCCTCCTGAGTGTCAGCGACAAGAGCAATATTGTAGAGTTTGCATCTTCTTTGGTCAGCTTCGGTTTTGAGATTGTATCAACCGGCGGTACCTATAAAATGCTGCGGGACAATGGTGTCGATGCTATCGAGATCGATGAAGTGACCAAGTTTCCGGAGATGTTTGACGGCCGTGTCAAAACATTAAATCCGTATATTCACGGGGGGATTTTACATCGCCGCGATCTGGAAAGTCATGTCGCTACGGCAGCACAGCACAATATTATCGGGATTGATCTTGTCTGTGTTAACCTCTATCCATTTAAATCAACGATCGAACGTACGGATGATTTTGACGAAATTATCGAAAATATTGACATCGGCGGTCCTGCAATGGTCCGTTCTGCAGCCAAGAATTTTAATGATGTGATGATCGTTACCGATCCCAGTGATTATTCTCTGCTCTTGAATGCATTGGAAAATGATACGAATTCGGTTGAATTCAGACGTGATCTGATGATTAAAGCGTATGAACATACAGCGGCTTATGACGCTATGATCGCCAATTATATGAACAGTCGTTTTAACGGCGGTATGGGTGCCAAGCAGTTTGTAGTCGGATCAAAAGTACAAGATACCCGTTACGGTGAGAACCCGCATCAAAAGGGTGGATTGTATGAGTTTGACAGCCACTTTTCAGACAATTTTACAACCCTTAAAGGCGAAGCAAGTTTCAACAATCTGACTGACATGACAGGGGCTGTGAAAATTGCGGCGGCATTTGGTGATGAAGGTGCAGTCTGTATCGCCAAACACGGCAATCCATGCGGATTTGCCATTCGTGACAATTTGATAGAAGCGTATACGGAAGCACTCAAATGTGATCCTGTTTCGGCATTTGGCGGTGTTGTCGCTGTCAATGGAGTTGTGGACAAAGAATTGGCAGAAAAGATGAATGAGATCTTTTTGGAAGTGGTAGTTGCCGGTCGTATTACGGCAGAAGCTCAGGAAGTATTCGGTAAGAAAAAACGTATTAAACTCTTTGAGTACGGTGCGGATAGAATTGTTCTGTCAAACGATGCAATTGATTTCAAACACATTGACGGCGGATTCGTTTATC
>DAOWOG010000038.1 GCA_030642185.1 Helicobacteraceae bacterium
CTCGATGAAGTTCAGACACATCGTTATCTTGAAGAGTTGTGGAAACTTTTTACTATTGGAAACAAGGCCATCGAAGAGCATGCCCCATGGGTAAAAATGAAAGAAGATAAAAAGGATGAAGCCCTTGCCACTGTTGCACTTGTCGCCAATATTTTGGCAAAAGCTTCTGTAATGCTTCATCCGTTTATGCCCAATACAACCAATACCATTGCAGATGCACTTGGGTTTACTATCAACACTGAAAGCTATCAATCATTGGTAAAAGACAAAACCCTGCTTGGAGCATTTACCATCAAAAAAGTGCCGCCGCTTTTCCCGCGTGTAGATGAGCCGTTAATGCCAGAGGCACCGGATGCAATGCAAAAAGAAGAGGTCAAAAAAGAGCAGCCGAAAAAAGAGGAAAAAGAGAGTGAACCGGATAACCTGATCACAATCGATCAGTTTTTTGCTACTTCACTTAAAATCGGTACTGTAGTAGAAGCGCTAGAGGTTCCAAAAAGTAAAAAGCTGCTCAAACTTCAGGTTGACCTGGGCGAAGATAAAACGCGACAAATTGTTGCAGGTATCAAAGAGTTCTATACTCCTGAATCACTTGTCAACACGCAGGTCTGTGTTGTAGCCAATCTAAAGCCGGCCAAGCTGATGGGCATGCTTTCCGAGGGGATGCTGCTTGCAGCCAAAGATGACGAGGGCCTTTCACTTATGAGACCTGAAGCGACAAGAAAGGTCGGCAGCTCTGTCGGATGAGACTTGAAAATATCGTAGCACTGACGAATGCCCATTTAGTCAGTCAACCTTCGATCACCTCGGTTGAAGGCATCGCATTTGAAGCCCGTAAAGTTAAACGCGGTAATCTGTTTATTGCACTGGATCACGCCGGCATTGAAGAAGCGGTACTGAATGGTGCCTATGGAGTTGTTTTTCAGGGACCCACCCAAATCAGTGACACGGAAATTGCCTGGATAAAAGTAGCTTCCGTTGACGAAGCCCTGCTTCGCCTTTTACGTTTTCATCTGATAAAAAAAGAACTTGATGTCTATGCGTGTGATCTGATCACGCTGAAGCTTGCGGCACAATTGCAGACGGGATCAAATTTCTTTGTCATGGGTTCATCACTCCAGGATGCTGCGTATAAGCTGTGGGAATTAGAACCAAAAAGTATTGTTATCTATTCGCCGGAAATGACTGCTCATGACCTGTTTGTCTCATCCAAAAATATTCCGCTTGCCAGGAATGTGGAAATCACGATTATGGAACAGACACTTTTTGAAACCTCGTTTATCTTTGATAACACCTATTATGAGCGTCAGCTTCTTTCACCATTTTTCATACCTTATCTTGACCGTCTGCTCGCATTTTTAAAACAGGAGAAGATCGTCTTCCGGCTGCGTGCTTTTACTGCGATCAACCATTTTCGTCCGATATTCACCAACCGGGAGTTTCAGGTAAAAGAGTTTGGTGCCAGTGACAGGGTTCTGATTTTTGAACCTGATCTTTCGCTGGTGATGTCACAAATTGATTTTTTGCGTACCGGGGCATCCTGGGCAAAGATCATTTATATTCTTCCTGAAACAATGACCCTGATAGAGAGTGATGCACCGGGTCTTTTCACCTACCGTTCACAGCACGATATTATTGAAATTCTCAAAAACAATGATTTTCATTTTGCACTGATTGCAGCACAGGAATATACTTTGCTAGATCAGCTGCAGCAGCACAGCAAACAGCTGACACTTGATCTTTAGGAGACACTATGGATAGTAGGAGTTATTATGGATAGAAGAACTTTTCTTGGAGCGACTGCTGTTGCAGCGACTTCTACTGTTATATTAAGCGGCTGCAATGAAAGTAATCGCCAGGCGATCGATTATTCAAAACATCCAAAAAAACATGATGGTGATACAAAGAATGTTTATGTTAACCGGAACAAAAAAGTAAAGATCCGCCTTGCCACCAGCTGGCCGGCGCATTTTCCGATTATGGGAACCGGTGTTGAGCGTTTTGCCGAACGTGTCAAACAAGCCAGCGGCGGTTCGCTGGAGATCAAGCTTTATCCTAAAAATACACTGATCCCTGCCCTTGCCGTTTTTGATGCGGCAAGCAGCGGTGAGATCGATGCTTTTCACTCCGGTCCTTATTACTGGAAAGGAAAAAACAGTGCCTTTTCGCTCTTCAGCGGTGTGCCGTTTGGTTTTACTTTTGAGGAGATCAACTCTTGGGTGATGTTTGGCGACGGACTGAAAATGTGGCGTGAAATGTATGCACGCCACAATCTTTACCCGTTCGCAGGCGGCAACACAAACATTCAGATGGGAGGCTGGTTTCGTAAACCGATTGAATCACTTGATGATATGCAAGGTTTGAAAATGCGGATACCAGGCCTTGGAGGCGAGGTCTTCGCCAAGCTTGGCGTCAACCCTATTCTCCTGCCGGCAGGTGAAATCTATACCTCACTTGAACGCGGGGTTATTGATGCAACGGAATGGGTAGGTCCGGCGCTTGACATTAAGATGGGTTTTTACAAAGTGGCGCCCTACTACTACTCCGGATGGCATGAACCGGGTTCCATTCTTGAGCTGACATTTAACAAATCATTCTGGGAAAAATTAGGATCTGAGCACAAGGCAATCCTTGAAATGGCTGCCAACGAGATGAACAGTACAATGACGTATGAGTTCCATGCCGAAAATATTCTGGCGCTTCAGAAACTCCAGTCACTGGGTGTCACGCTTCTGGATTACCCTGCCGATATTATTGTCGCAGCCAAAAAAGCGCTGAAAGATGTTACGGCTGAGCTTGGTGAAAAAAACAGGGACTTTGCTGAAGTCTATGCCAATGCAGACAAATATCTTCAATTGAGCAGGCAATGGAGTGATGTCAGTTTAAGGAATTTTTTAAATATTAGATAATATCTACTTGTTGTAGATCACCAATAGCGGCAAAAAACCGAAGTATTTAAGACGGTGTAGTTCTTTATCGATCTTCACGTCGGGCTTGAGACCAAGGATAAGTTCTTCTGCCTCATCATCTGTAAACTCACCGAGGTATTCGCCTTCGCCATGATTTTCGGCATAAAGCTTTATCAGTGCGTGGGTTGAATGCCGTTCTTCGTATTTCCAGATTTTCAAAAGTTTCTTGCTACTCATAAACTGTCACAGCCTGTCAATTGCAAAATGGGCAGCACCAAGCAGTGCTGTTTCAGAGTTTAGAGCGATTTTTACCTGCATCCCTCGCAGCATCTCCTCAAAACGTCCTTTGCTTGCAAATCCGTTCATAAAATGACTGTCAGTGAGTACCGATAAAATTTTCGGGGCAATGCCGCCGCCGATATAGACCCCGCCAAGGGACATGGTCTTTAACGCAAGATTTCCTGCTTCGGCACCATATATTTCCGCGAACAGCCGTAAAGTCTCCATGCATAAAGGATCATTTTCTTTTAAGGCACATTCGCTGACCGCGGCACTTCGATCCTTGCCTTCGGATATTTGCAGCATTGAAGCCGGTTGCGGTGCATAACCGCTCTCACTCAAAAATTCATACAGTGTATAGATACCCGGTCCGGATAAAATCCGTTCAAAACTCACATGTCCAGGATAGCGGTTGCGCATCCATTTCAGTAATTCATCCTGCTGCGGTGTCACGGGTGCAAAATCACTGTGCCCGCCTTCAGAGCCGATGGGATGATAGTGCGTGCCATCATAAAACAGCATCGCTTCTCCTAGACCAGTCCCGGCGGCAATAACGGCACGATTGCCATCGACAGAACGTCCTGTCGGGTTGAGATCGACAAATTCATCATCCGGCAGATAGAGCATGCCGTAGGCAGTCGCTTCAAGATCATTCATTAGACGGACTTTATCGGTATTGAGGTGCTTTTGAAGACCTGAAGTTGTGATGTCCCACGGCAGGTTGGTCGTACGACAGCGTCCATCGATCACCGGGCCCGCAATGCCAAAACATGCAGCATCGATCTGCGGCATTGAGGTCAGCTTTTCAAATTCGACAATCACTTCAGTCAGACTGGAAAATTCCTGACTGGCAAACTGATGCTGCGTATGAACTTCAAGTTGCCTGTCAACAAACTCGAAGAGTGCCAGATTGGTTTTTGTCCCGCCTATATCACCCGCAAGTATCATGCATTCTCCTTATTGAACTGTTCTGTATGTGCAAGATCTTCAACCTGAGGTGTCAGCAGAAACATAAACGCTTCGATAAACAGTGTATCAGTTTCTTGTGGAGACAGCTTATAAAACGCTTCCCAGGCTTGTCCGCGCTGTTCATCGTAATCCTCAGAGTCATTATGCTTTTTCCAGCCGATCCTTACCGCATAGCCGATCAAAACATCCAGGATCAGATCATTGTCAACACGCAACTGCGGACTTTGCCTGAACAGCCTTGCCAGACTTTCAATAACTTCAATATTTAACTGACGATAATCCGGTGCATCAATGCTCTGCAGCAGTGCGTCAATTCGCAGAGCAAAACTTTGTTCTCCTGCGGTTGAATCGAGTGTATGTTCTGATCCCATACGACTTTGCAGACTGTACTTATCGCCAATGACAAGGCCACTGCATTGCTGGAGCAGATACCATACATCTTCATAAAAGCCAAAAGAGAGGCGGCCAATCATTCCGGTATGCAGTCGCCACTCGGCCCAGTCATCGACTTCAGACAGTTCAGTGACTTGCGTAGATACTTTGACGACATCAAGGCTCTGTACGCCGGAAGCATACAGGTTTTCCTGATCGACTAGTTGTGTGACCTCCCTGGTAAAAGAGTTCAAGATGGTGCGGAGGTGATCATAAATAGCATGCGGTGCCAAGCCCAACAGTGATTCATAGGCATCGCCTATGGGCAGGTTTTTCTCCCGACTGATCTGCCCTACGAGCAACTGAACAAAATACCAGATACGAAGCGTCAGCATATTGTCAAACAGTTCCGACTCGGTTCGGATCAAATGTCCAAGGTGCAGCATGATCTCCTGCGTAAGGACACTTTCTGCAGCATTGTTTCCGCAGAACTCATCTATCGTCTTGACGATAGCCGTGGTTTCAAGCGGCTTGGAAAAGATAGATTTTTCACTGTATGCGCGCCCTACTGCCAGACGCTTTTGCCGGATAACAATATCAAGCAGTATATCTTCCAGCCTATTTTCATATTTTCCGGTAACCTCAGCTATACGACGTACCACGGCCCAATCATGGCAGACGGTTGCTGACTCATAATGTTTTCTGGCAATCACATACAGTGGTATCATTTCATGTTCGACCGGGATCTCAAAATCTGCCCCCTTGCGCTGCCACAACAGGCCAAGCACATGTGCCTGAACCCTGCGATTGCCGCTGCCGACAAGCGCCTTGATTAAAGAGGCATCGGATTCACTCTCAAGCTGCTGCAATTGTTCAACTGTCAATGGGTCATTTATTTCACGCTCTGCAGATGTGCTGCAGAGACCTTGATTGTCAGGCCGTACTTCCAGATCCTTTAACGCTAGATTATGCAGATAATCGATGCGTTCCACCGCTGCAGTTGTTAACAACTGTCCAAGCGGCCCGCTTTTGATCACCACCGAATTGCATACGCCCGTCTGAAAATCATGCAGTAACTCAAGAACCGCACCCTGCTCTTCATCGATGAGCATGTCTTCACGCACAAGAAACGGCAAAATGGGCTGACCTGGCTGGTCCCAGTGCATGGAAAGAAACTTTATGGATGCACGAAAGTTTTCTACCAGTAATTTGTTGTCATAACTGAAGTAAAATCCCTGTGGATTAAAATAATAGGGAATAAAAATAATTTCCTCGCCGGCAAGCAGATGCAAACGTGCAGTTGTAATCGTACGTGTTACCGTCAACGGCCGACCGCTTAATGATAGTTTCTCGTTTTTGCCCAGTAAGGTATGTGCTTTGGAAAGCTGAGAGGCATGCATGATTCTAATGGGTTTGACATCTTCGAGTGTTTCGCTGTTGAAGCCCAGGTCAAGCAGTCGCTGTTTGACAGATTCATTTTCAGCCAAGACGGAGATAAGAGGATACGTACTGCGTTTATGGCCGATTCGATCACGTCGGCGCAACGGATCAATATCGCTGGGGCGCAATACGCCGTCAAGGATCATATCTGAGAGCATAAAAAGACTTTGTGCCCAGACCAATGGCAAATTTTCATTGGGGACCCGCAGCTGACTTCCCGGCTCCAGTTTTTCAGCAGCTATCTGCTCTTTAGGAACAATATAAAGTTCCGGTAACAGCCGTTCGCCATCTTGTTCAACAAACAGAGGCTGCAGTTTTTTCTGCCAGTATGTAATGTCTTCAGCATCTTCACGCATCAGCGCGTCAAGCAGCAGATAAGTAAAAAACAGAGGCCACTCGGATTCGATATGTTCAAATTCACGCAACTCAGAGGTTTCATAATGCAATCGTGAAGCATCCTCGATACTGCTTTGGTGACCATCAAGCAAAAAGCGTTTGCAGCCATAATTCCCGGCAAGTTTATGAATGATTTTATCGCGGGTTCGCTTTAGGAGTTTTTCATCTTCAACCGCATAGCCGGGATAACCGATAATACTCAGCAGTGCCGCATCGGTCTCCTTGGAATTGGATTCGCGCGGAAGCAAGCCCTGCAGCGTAAAACGCGAACGTGCTATATCACTTGGAACCACATGAATAACAGCCTCATTGCTCGCTACATTGCCAAACAGGTTAAAGCCATCCATCGCTTCCAGTGCCGCTTTGGCCATACCGACAGAGCTGCCATTAATTTCCGCCGTACCATGGTTGATCTTGTTGCCTCTCTCCCAGATACCGTAGTCAGGCGTACAATATGTATGGCTGATATAGTGCACCAGGTTTTGTACAAAATCCACCTCATCCATCGTATAGATAAGCCGTAGACCCGATGCAGTCATTTGTGCTATCATTAACAGATAAAGCGAAGTGGCATCGAGCTGTAAATGCCCCCATTCATCATCACCGACTACAGCTAAACCGGTATTTGTACCATACTTTGCATGCAGTGCATCTGTTGGATTCAGTGTGCTTTTGAAAGCTTCGATCCGATCGGATTGGCGCATCATTGCGCTTAAAAGCCCCCGCATCAATTTGACGACACTCTGACTGAGCAGATGACTTCGGTGATGATCCGGCTTGTGCTTGCGATAGGACAAGGCAAGTCCCCAGACAGCAAGAATACTGCAAACATTATCCCGAACCCAGGCATCTGTATAGTCACCATGGGCATTCACCGCTGTACTTGCGGGCAGCAATCCGGTTATCGGATCCTGACGTGAGAGAATAATCCTGTCGATAGTGTGGAAATGCCGATCAAGTGAAGAACGGAGTGCCTCTTGATTCATCTGTTTTTGCCTTTATTGCCTACTAGCTTTTTTCGGAAGTGATAATAACATTTTGCCAGGTAAAATTGACTCTGTTTTCACTTTTTATGTAGTAAATTGAGTCAATCAACTTTTCTTTTACGCTTTTCTACATTCATTATAACTTTTCAACTCTTACTCACTGTACTATATCTCCATAATAAATCAAGGGTACTATACATCATGAACATGAAGAACACCAATACAATCAACGGCCTGTTTCAAATTCCGGATGAAGGCAGTTTTTTAAAAAAACTCATTCTTTCAAAAGAGACTGTGTTTAACCCCGATATTCTTCTGGTATTTAAACTGCTGCAAAAAAGGCATCCTGAGATTGAACTGCTACACAATGAGCACTATTTTTCACTCATGCTGCCGTGTACCTCTGCCGGGCTGAAGATTGAAGCGATGCTGATTACGACGCAAGAAGATGATCAGAAATATTTCACTGTTTATCATCGTTTGCATTTTGACCGGGATCTTTATCCCGCTGCCAGACTCATAGAGTCAGATGCTTTTTTGCGTCTCTCCGCGGTGGTTGTCAATGTGCGGATCGATGATCACTTTGAAGGGCTTGTTCAGCTGATCAACTACCAGATCAAAGAGGCACTCAACATTGAGATCACCATGCTCACACTTGCTGATGGCAATTACGAAGTAAGCGAGAATAATATTCTTCCTTCTGTCATGAATGCTGTAGGTCGTTATATGCTTGCCGCCGCACTGGACGATGTTCCCTACAAGGCTGTGCAGAACAGCGATGAACTAAGCTCTCTCATTGCTCAATGGTGTGATCTGCCGCTGCTTGTATCTGCTACGGGTGTTGAAAAGCTCTCAGACTGGAAAGAGGATGTCAGAAAGTCTGAAGAAGCGTTTATCGCCGAGTATGCATCCTC
>DAOWOG010000125.1 GCA_030642185.1 Helicobacteraceae bacterium
TCATTATGAGCGTTCAACCCTTTACCCATTTGCATTTACATACAGAATACTCACTGCTGAACGGAGCCAATAAGATCTCGAATCTTTGTAGAGGCGCTGGAACAGATTTATAAAAAGATGGCAAAAAGATGGGATTTGTAGCAGATTGAGTACTAATCCGACAGACTTCTATGTGTCGTTATGTCTTTTGGCTTGTTTTTATTGAAGATTTTTAAAATACTGATTTTATGTTGATAAACTTTGTATTGAATTGTATATTTATTAAATGTCATATCCCTTACATTTTCATCATTTGAATAAAAGGATCGTTTATATTTGAATGGATGATTCACTAAGCTGTCAATTTGTTTATCTAATTTTTGATGAAAGTTTTCACTTGCAGAAATTTTATCTTTAGCAATATATTCTAAAATGCTTATTAGTTGATTTTGATATCTTCTTGTTCTAAATATTTGCATTTTCTTTTAAGTTCTTAAAGAAAGTTGCCATTTCATTATTGTATTGTTCTTCTGAAAGTAACTCCATTTCGCCACTTTCACTATCTTCAATAATTTGTTTTAAATCTTTTTGTCTCTCATAAAAATAAGGGTCATACTCAAGATTTTTATCTTTCGTTATTTGTATAGTCTCTTTTCTTTTAGCAACAAAGTTTAGAAACTCTTGAAAGGCACTGTCTTGCACTTGAACAGTTAATGTATGCATTGTTACACTCTCCTTCACTTTAGTATAATTATATCAAATTTTTGGTTTTGTCAAAATTTATCTTGAAAATACATTTGGTGTATTTGGACACGCTGATATTTTGTCATGTACATTGGAGGCTAAGACAATGAAGAAAAAGCTATTGGATCTGGTACGAGATACCATTTGTATAAAGCATTATGGCATGTAAATTGAAAATTTTTTCATCGGCTGGATAAAGTACTGTCTCATAAAACTAACTTCTGAAAACAGCTCTTTCTTAACCGCATCAGATTATAATAATCCTACTTTTTTTTGTAGGATCATTATGAGCGTTCAACCCTTTACCCATTTACATTTACATACAGAATACTCACTGCTGGACGGAGCCAATAAGATCTCGAATCTTGTTGAACGCGTTAAAGAACTGGGGATGACCTCGGTAGCCATGACCGATCACGGCAATATGTTCGGTGCCATCGATTTTTATCATCAGATGACCGCAGCGGGGATCAAGCCGGTGATCGGGATGGAAGGGTATATCCATAACGGTGAGGAGATTGGTGACAAAAGTACGAAACAGCGTTTTCATATCTGCCTCTATGCAAAAAACCAGAAAGGCTATGAAAACCTGATGTATCTTTCGTCAAAAGCCTATATCGACGGTTTTTACTACTTTCCGCGTATCAACAAACACGAACTTCGCGAACACAGTGAAGGACTGATCTGCAGTTCGGCCTGTCTACAGGGCGAGGTGAACTGGCATCTCAACCTCAAAAATGAGCGAAATGTCCGAAACGGGGCAGAAGGGTATGAGGGGGCTAGACGTACTGCATTGGAGTACAAGGAAATTTTCGGAGATGATTTTTATCTTGAGATCATGCGTCATGGGATCGGAGATCAGCTCTATATCGATGAGCAGATATTGAAACTTTCCAGGGAGACCGGCATCAAGCTAGTCGCGACCAATGATACGCACTATACCTTTCCCGGAGATGCGCAGTACCATGAGGCTTTTATGTGTATCGGGATGAATAAACTCTATGATGATCCCAACAGGATGCGCCATTCGGTCCATGAGTTTTATGTCAAATCTCCCGAGCAGATGGCACGGATCTTTGCAGACATCCCCGAAGCGCTGGAACATACACAGGAGATCGTAGATAAATGCCAGCTTGAACTGCACCTGGGCAATCCGACACCGCCGAACTTCAAATTTACACAGGAGTACGCAAAGGCAGAGGGGCTGAACATTGATCATGAAGCTGATGGCATGGAAGAGCCCGAGAAAAAGCGCTTTTCTGCAGCCGATAAAAACGATGCCGAGTATTTTATCTATCGTTGTGAGACTGGATTGAAAAAACGTCTTGAACATGTTGCACAGGAACGTCATGAAGAGTACAAAGAACGACTTGTTTACGAAATGGATATCATTAACTCTATGAAATTTCCCGGCTATATGCTGATCGTCTGGGACTTTGTCAAAGTGGCCAAAGAGATGGATATTGCCGTTGGACCGGGCAGGGGTTCGGCAGCGGGATCACTCGTGGCCTATTCGCTTGATATTACCGATATCGATCCGATGAAGTACGATCTGCTGTTTGAGCGATTTCTAAATCCGGAACGTGTCAGCATGCCCGATATCGATATGGACTTTATGCAGGCACGCCGGGGTGAGATCATCGACTATGTGGTGGAGAAATACGGCCGCAATCAGGTCGCGCAGATCATCACTTTCGGTTCGCTGCTGGCCAAAGGGGTGATTCGTGATGTTTCGCGTGTTTTGGATGTACCGCTTTCGCAGGCTGATAAAATGGCCAAGATGATCCCGGATGAGCTGGGTATCACCCTTAACGGCAAAATGAAAAAAGGCGAACAGATACCGGGTGCTTTTCAAAAAGAGCCGAAGATCAGGGAGCTGATCGATGGTGATCCGACGGCTGCACGGGTGTGGGAGTTCAGTAAAAAACTTGAAGGTTTGAAACGCAACGCCGGTATACATGCAGCCGGTGTCGTGATCTCCAATGAAGCGCTCTGGTATAAAACGCCGATTTACAAGCCCTCGGGCGAAGAGACATTCGTCACGCAATATTCGCTTAACTACCTTGAAGATGTCGATCTGATCAAGTTTGACTTTTTGGGACTGAAAACGCTTGATGTTATTGACAACGCGATCAAACTGGTGAAGAAACGCTACGACAGGAATGTTGTCTGGACAGAGATCGATGAAAATGATCAGAAGGTCTACGAGGTGATCCGAAGCGGTGACACAGTAGGTATGTTTCAGATAGAGTCCTCAGGTATGCAGGATCTAAACAAACGGTTGATGCCGGACAACTTTGAAGACCTGATTGCGGTTTTGGCGCTTTATCGTCCCGGTCCGATGGAGTCGGGGATGCTTGACAGTTTCATTGAGCGTAAACACGGCCGTGAGAAGATCGAGTATGATTTTGATACGATGGAGCCGGTCCTGCGTCCAACCTACGGTGTCATCGTGTATCAGGAACAGGTCATGCAGATCGTGCAGACCATCGGCGGTTTTTCGCTAGGCTACTCGGACATTATCCGTCGTGCCATGGGTAAGAAAAAAGATATGGCCGTTTATAATGCCGAGTTCAGTGAAGGTGCGGCGAAGCAGGGGTATGACTATAAAAAAGCATCGCAGCTTTTTGATCTTATCGAGAAATTTGCCGGTTATGGGTTTAACAAATCCCACTCGGCTGCCTATGCAATGGTTACGTTTCAGACGGCATGGCTCAAGACCTATTATCCCAATGAATTTATGGCAGCATTGCTGACTTCGGAAAAAGACAATACAGATAAAATTGTTAAATATATCGATGAAGTGAAGCGTATGGATATCGAGCTTTCGCCTCCGGATATCAATGATTCACAGCTGGAGTTTTCAGCGATCACCAAAGAGGGCAGAGATGTTATTTTGTTTGGACTCGGTGCGATCAAAGGGGTGGGCGAGGCTGCGGTTGAGTCGATTTTGGAGGTACGCGAGGAAGCGCCTTTTAGCGATATGCAGGATTTTATCAACCGTATTGAAGCACAAAAGGTCAATAAGCGCGTGCTTGAGTCGGTAAGCAAATCAGGCGGATTTGATCGGTTCGGCTATTCACGCAAGGCAGTTTTGGAGCAGATCGAGGAGATCATTCAGGTGGCCAAAGATTCATCTCAGGCAAAGAAAAATGCCATTGGCAGTCTCTTTGGCGATGATGAAGAGATTACAACGGTTGCACTGACAATCAAAGATGAACCGGAATATGATCTCAAAACTATTCTTGAATTTGAAAAAGAGACGCTCGGTTTTTACGTCTCCGGACACCCTCTGGATTCGTTTAGAGAGAAGATAGATGCCCTCAACTATACCCTCTCATCCGACATTGAAAATATTGCCGACGGTTCAACTGCTATCTTTATAGGCAAAGTTGAGGAGATCACCAAAAAGATCTCTAAAAAAGGGAACCAGTTCGGTATCGTCAACCTGATGGATTTTCACGGCAATATCGAGGTGATGCTTTTTAGTGACAAACTCGATGAACTTGAACAGATGGATCTTGAAGAACCGGTAGCGTTCAAGGTGAAGATCACCCATACGGAAATGTTTACCCGTATCAGTGTCATCAAAATTTTCACGCTGGATGCGGTTAAAAAAGAGGCTAAAAAAATAAAGACCAAGATCGTCGAAATGCCGCCGGAACCATTGATGCTGAGACTCCATCTCAATCAAAATGTAGCGTTGCTTGAGGAGCTGTATAGAATCATACGGCGTCATCCCGGAAACAGGCCGCTGAAACTGACCATCGTTTCCAAACTGCAGAATGTTGTACTGGACTCGGCGATACGGGTAGATAATAAAGTACTTGAAGAGATTGAACGACTAAATGATGTGGATGTTGCATAAGCAGTAAAGTAAAAAGGAAATATGGTGACACAAGAAGAGTTTAACAGAGGACTTTTAGAGTTTTTGGATGCTTCGCCTACACCGTTTCATGCCGTAGAAAGTATGAAAAAAATGCTTGATCGCAGCGGATTTGAGCTTCTGGATGAGAAAGCGTCATGGGATCTTGAAGCGGGACAGAAGTACTATGTGACACGTAATGATGCATCTGTTATTGCTTTTACGCTGCCGATCACTTTCAATGGCTATGTCATGCTTGGGGCGCATACCGATTCGCCGACGCTCAAAATCAAGCCAAATCCTGTCATCGCTTCAAACGGTCTGATCCAGTTGGGAGTTGAACCCTACGGCGGTTTGTTGATGAACCCCTGGTTTGATCGTGATCTTTCCATCGCCGGACGAGTCAATTTTATCGATGAGGAGGATAAGCTTCAAGAGAGTCTCATCGATTTTAAAGAGCCGTTGGCTGTGATCTCTTCACTGGCAATTCATCTTGATAAAGATGCCAATAAGAACCGTACTGTCAATGCCCAGACAGATATTGTTCCTATCATCGCGGTCGGTGAATCTTTTGATTTTGAGCAGATGCTGATAGGAGAACTGGCGGATAAAGGGATAGATGCAGAAAAAATTCTGTCATATGATCTGAATTTTTATGATACGCAAAAAGCCGGATATATCGGACTCAACAGAGAATTTATTGCATCAGCCCGTCTGGACAA
>DAOWOG010000137.1 GCA_030642185.1 Helicobacteraceae bacterium
CCATCAGCAATAGGACGGCTAATCGTCCCTGTCCATCTGCTGTTTTTATAGCTCAAACGCGAGTAGCTGTTGTTTGAGTTATCTTTGATCTCCGTCATACTGCGGAAGCCTTCACTCACGAATGAACGCTCATAATCGTTGCTTCCGACCATTTTAACTTTATTGTCAAAGTTTTTCAGATCTTCACTAAACAGATTTGTCTGATTGCGATTTACCTGAGTGGCAACATCACCATAGCCGTTCGGCTCATAAAAACCTTTAACGGCTTTTTGAAGATGCACGACGACAGGACGGCCCGGACTGCCCATTCCGATATATGGAAGTTTCGCTGCATCGCTTGGATCGGATGCAAACTGCACTGCAAACCCATCAGGATATTGGTCTGTTTTGAAACTTGACCTGGGCTTTGACGGATCGTAGGCCTGAATGTTCATTGTAGCGTCTGGCCATTTGATCATAAACGCGATATTTTTACTGTTGTATACAGCGCTGACCTCTGCTTTAATGCCTTTGTTGGCTGCATTGACCTCATTGGCTTTTTTATCATTGAATTTGATTGTTGTCTGCGGATACAGAACGATCTCAGAAAACTTTGCATCTTTCCAGATTGCAGAGTTGTAAGAGACTTTGGAAATATCCGTATCCACTTTAACTGCAGTGATCGCTGCATCAGCTGCCATCAATGATGCTGCAGCCATACCGGCTGCGATTAGCGTATTAGCTACTTTTTTCATTAGTGGTGCCCTCCTGCTGAGAAGTCGCCGCCTTGCATGAAATTCATGACATGACCGGTTTTTGTATGTTTTCCGGCAATATAACGCGTATCAACCGGCTCGAGTGCATGACGTCCGTTTGCTTTGGCAACTTCCTGATAGTAGTTGTTGTCAAGACGGAACATATCCTGATGCTGATAGGCGATCAATATATCCATCAAGTCACTTTCACCTGTCTCTTTACGTTTTTTCATCTCTGATTTCAGTGTTTTAATCGCCTGATGAACATCAGCTCCAAACAGTTTTTCCAGCTCTTCAATCGGAAGACGTGTTGATCCTTCGATAATTTTACCGTTAGCGTCAAATTTAGCCGGAGACTCGGTCGGCGGTACATAGTATACATTCGGCTGTGTTCCGTAATCAGTACGCAGGCCCAATGCAACTTTGTATTTATGCACCAGTTTGTAGACCTGAGAATCTTCATCATCCAGGAATCCTACGAAACGGATACGTCCGACACACTGCTGAGCGCATGCCGGCGGCAGTCCCTGCTCAATACGCGGAAAACAGAGGATACATTTCTCAGATTTACTGATTTTAGGGTTGAAATAGATTTTTTTGTAAGGACATCCCGCGATACAGTAGCGGTAGCCCTGACAGCGATCAAGGTCAACCAGAACGACACCGTCTTCTTCACGTTTGAAGATCGCATCACGGGGACACGCACTCAAACAACCCGGATTTGTACAGTGATTACAAATACGCGGCAGGTAGAAGAAGTAGTTATCCTGAGGGAATACACCCGCACCTTCATCTTCATCCCAGTTCGGACCCCATGTAGGCTCTACATTCGGCTCAAAACTCCCACCGCTATGAAGTGCATCATAGTTATAATCCCAAGGCACACCGTAGTCTGCTTCAAGGTTTGGAATCACACCCGGCTGAAGATCGCCGGCAGCGTCAAAACCGCCGCCCAGTTCCATCCAGTTTTTCGGATAACCCGTCCCTGGATATGTTTCAACATTGTTCCAGTACATATACTCTCGACCGTTACGGTTGGTCCATTGCGTCTTACATGCTACGGTACATGTCTGGCACCCGATACATTTGTTCAGGTCCATTACCATTGCTAATTGTCTTTTTGACATCAATACATTCCTCTCTTAACTTCTCATCGCTTTAGCGATGTAGCTTTAGTGCCACAGCGGCTAGCGTAGGTATTTGGGCTTTTGCTCAAATACCGTTTAAACATTGGCCTTTTCGTAGTTAACGGCGCCATCGTATGCGTACTGGTTACCGTCCCAGAGACCACCAAATTTCAGGTGGCCCCAACCGTCTGCCAATTCAAGCAGGTTCAACGACGTAGGTACAACTTCATTGTGTCCTTTGTTGAACTTATACATGTATGGTTCCCAACCATGCTCCATAACCAGACCGTCAGCCGGTGATGATGAAGAAAGTTTCGCCATTGCATAGAATTCGCCGATTTTATTAAAGACGCGAATTGTATCGCCGTCTGCAATCCCTTTTTGCTCTGCAACAACACGGTTAAGCGCGATAGCAGGAACACCACGCTGAAGACGCAGCAGTGTACGGCTTGTTTTGTAGTTAGAGTGGATTGACCATCGTGCATGCGGAGTCATCAATACATACGGATACTCTTTACGCTGCGGACGGATACCTTCCATCCCGGTATTTGTCGCTGCACCCATTCGGATATACATATCATGGTCAACATAGAACGTCTGACGGCCTGACATCGTGTGCAGCGGCTGGAATTTGTAAAGATGAAACTCATTCGAGTTATACGGCTTGTCTGAATAGAGCGGTGATGTCTGTGCCGCTTTTTCATTGATCAGCAGGAATCCTCCGACTTTATACATTTTTTCCATTGTCCACGGCTCATACTGTTTACATTTTTCTAGAGCCGCTTCAACTGCCATTTTATCTGTTCCAAGATAGACTTCACCGTTACCTTCAGACTCTTCATCCGTATTGGTGTACTCTTTATGGAAGATCGTCAGGTCATGGAAACCTGGTTTTGCATAACGCGTACTGTCTTTGACTTTTGCTTTGTCAATGTTCTCAGGACGTTTGGCAAGTTCTTCAAGTTTTTTGGCGAGGAAGGTGAACATTGTCCACTCATCTTTCGCTTCACCGACATTTTTAATGTTCGCAACCGGCTGAGCCAGATTGGTAAAACGGTGGTAGCCCGGAGACGTACGCAAATCATATACCTCGTAGTGCGATTTAGCCGGAAGAAGAACGTCAGCATACTGTGCTGCTTCACTCATACGGTAATCGACATAGGCGAAGAAGTCCATACGATTCAAGAATACTTTACGGTAATCACTGCCTTTGTTACGACGGAATGTCGAGTCGGCAACGATCAATGCCGTTGTCGGCAGCCACCAGGGCTTGACAACATTACCGTGATCAGATTCGTTATTTGCTTTGCCGTTTTTACCGGCGGCAAGCATCTCTTCAACAACGGTAATGTACTCGTCTTTGCTCATGCCGTTTTGAGCACGTTTGACATCTTCATCCTCGAAGTACTCTTTAAACGTTTTCATACCGTTACCGTTCATGAATTCGCCAACGAACCCGGAACCGAAACGCGGAGCATATTTACCGCTAAACCCTGAAAGTGCACCCAGACCTGAAAGCTGGAACTCATTTTCTGTGTTCAAACCGCCATATGGTCCCATGCGGCCTGTCAGACCACAGATGGAAGCCACATTCCAGATCGTCATCATACCGTTGAAGTATTTGTTCAGTGAGAAACCGGTTGTGATCTCGACCACTTTCGGCAATGCGATATCTTTAGCCAGTTGCACAACCGTGTCAGGGTGAACTCCCGTGATATCTTTTGTTTTTTCCGGAGCAAACTCTGCCGCTGATTTTTTCAACTGCTCAAATACAGTCGTTACCTTACGCTTATGACCATGCATGTCAGTAATTTCCCACTCACCTTCAAGTGCCGGCTCAATACCGAACTCTTCAAGACGCAGTGTATGGATATCGCTTCCATGTGAACCCGGCATCAAGCCCGGTGCATCTGTTTTAGTATTCCAGCTGTAGAACTGATCTTCGTATTTGTGATGATCCTCTTTGTTTTCAGCATGCTCCATGTCTGAACGTCGGATCATTTTCTGTGTCTCTACATCCACCAGGAATGTCAAGTCGGTATACACCTTCATAAATTCAGGTTTAAACAGCTTTTGATTCAGGATAACATTGATAACACTCATCGCAAGGATATTGTCAGAACCGGCTTTGATCGGGATCCAAAGGTCAGCTGATTTAGCCGTTGCGTTGAATTCCGGAGTAATGACGATGATCTTCGCACCGTTATACTTGCCTTCCCAGACAAAGTGTGCATCAGGAATACGTGAAACCGATGGATTACCGCCCCACATAACGGCAGTATCAACCGTATACATGAAGTCCCATGTACAGCCAAGGTTACCCTCACCGTATGCAACAGCTGCACCGGAGAACATATCTCCAAGGTATGATGACGGGTAGATACGGTTTGCACCAAGTTGTGTAGAGAAACGAAGTACTGAACCGCGACGGCCTTCTGTCAGAAGACCCGTACCGGCGTGTACCATCAGCTTGTCCGGACCGCGTTCAGGATCTGTCAACGTATCAAAGATGTTTTGTACAATTTTTTCTGCCGCTTCATCCCATGATGCACGTTTCCATTTACCTTCACCGCGTTCACCGACACGGATCATCGGGTAGAGGATGCGGTCTTTTTGGTACATCACCTGTGAGTGTTGAACCCCTTTGTTACAACCGCGCGGGTTAAAGTCAGGGATTTTTGCATTGATAACAGGGTAACGTGCAGACTGATTCTCACGCGTAATTACACCATTGTGAGACCATACTTCCCATGCACAGTTCCCCTGGCAGTTTACACAGTGGTATGCAAAACCGTGCTCTTCTTTCTTGCCATAGGTAAACGAGAACTCATTACGGTACATCTCTTCTGTATAGTTCGTATTCGGATAATCATTCTTACCGTTTTCTACAGAGACTACATCGGTTTTTGCAAACAGACTGCCCTGAGAAGCAACCAACGCGGCTGTCATCCCTGAAACTTTCAGAAAATCTCTACGCTTATTATTCATAACTTTTGTCATATCAAGACTCTCCCTTATCGCTTAAGTGGTAAGCTCATGTCATTACCCCACTCATCCCAACTTCCGGAATACGTTTTTACGTTTTTGTATCCCAGAAGTTTCAATGCAGTAATGATCTCTGTACTTCGACCGGCACCCACCTGACAATACGCATAGACCGTCTTGTCCGGTGTAATATTGTAATGTGCAAACACTTTTTTCAGTTCATCCATTTCCCGGAATGAC
>DAOWOG010000268.1 GCA_030642185.1 Helicobacteraceae bacterium
GGAAAAACCAAACATTGGCATACTCTCGGATGAATTTTTGGAAGATGTAGCTCATATGCCACACAAGAACCTTGCGGTGGAACTATTGGAGAGACTGCTTAAAGATGATATCAAAGCCAAGACTAAAAACAATCTAGTTCAAGAGAAGAAGTTCAGTGATAGACTTCAAGAAACTCTCTCCCAATATCACAACAGAGCGATAGAAACAGCCAAAGTGATTGAAGCGCTAATCCAGATGGCTAAGGATTTTGCAAAAGCTGCAAAACATGGTGAAGAACTGGGGCTTAATTTCGATGAGTTGGCTTTTTATGATGCATTGGCAGAAAATGAATCGGAAATGAGGGAGATGGGAGACGAAATACTCAAAAATATTGCTATTGAACTTACATCCAAACTCAGGAATAGCGTTAGTGTTGACTGGCAGAAAAGAGAGTCTGTGCGAGCGAAAATGCGAAATATGATTAGGATTATTCTAAGAAGATTCAAATACCCGCCAGATCAACAGCTTGAAGCTATTGCTATGGTGATGAAACAGGCAGAGGTATTGAGTGATGAGTGGAGTCAGGAAGAGTATGTATCTGTCAATTCAAAAGAATATGGTGTCAATAATGCTTATGCGCCAGGTTTAATAGTGGCAGAGTCAAAACAGGGATATGGCAAAAAAGACAAATGAGTCTTTTCTTTAGTCTTATACACGTGACTTTCGAATCGCTTCTAAAACGATTTTTGCCAGACTGAGTGCTTTTGAGCGGTGCGAAAGTTTCTTTTTGACTTCATCACTCAGTTCGCCGAGGGTGCTGTCGTACCCTGCCGGTATAAACATCGGATCATAGCCAAATCCTTTTGCTCCGCGCACTTCAGTAATGACATCCCCGTACATCCAGCCGTGTACCGTCTGTTCTGCTTCTTTGGTGACAACGGCGATGGCTGCGGTGTAGTGTGCCGGTGACGTTAAGAGACCTTTGGCTTTGACATCTTCGATCAGTTTATAGAGGTTGTCCTTATCATTGGCATCAGCGCCGGCATAACGGGCACTGAAAATACCGGGTGCTCCGTCTAAAACATCCACACTGATGCCGCTGTCATCAGAGAGGACTACGGCATTTTCGTCACCGAGGGCCTGATACACCGCGCGGGCTTTGATCAGGGCATTGCCCTTGAATGTGTCGGCATCTTCGATGATCTCAAAGGGATCGATAAGCTCTGTGTATGCAATGACTTCAAAGTCAGTGCAAAGCATTTTGATCTCTCGGACTTTGCCTGCATTGGAAGTGGCGAGGACAAGTTTCATATTGTTCCTTATTGTAATCTTTGAATACGCCAATGTCAAATGAATTCAATCATCATAAGAGGTAGTTGGTATATAATGCCGCAATTATAACTGAAGGTAGATGATGTTCAAAAAAATAATGCCGCTTTCGGCAATATTGTCTTTACGCTTTTTGGGGCTTTTCCTTGTGCTTCCGGTGCTGTCCATCTATGCGATGGAGATGGAAGGTGCAACACCTCTGTTAGTCGGTGTTATTGTGGGTGGCTACGCTCTGACACAGGCGCTGTTTCAAGTGCCGTTTGGAACCATCAGTGACAAGATAGGCCGTAAACCGACACTGTTCGTCGGGCTTTTGATCTTTATGGTCGGTTCCATTATCGCGGCGATGAGTACCGATATCTACATGTTGATGCTCGGGCGTTTCCTACAGGGTGCCGGTGCGATCGGTGCAGTTGTCACCGCGATGATCTCAGACCTTGTCCCTGAAGAGGTACGCGGCAAGGCGATGGCGATGATGGGCGGAACGATCGCGATCTCGTTTGCGGTTGCCATGGGACTCGGCCCGGTACTTGGCGCGGCGTATGGGGTGGATTTCCTTTTTTGGCTGACGGCTGTACTGGCCGGTGTTGCTATGCTGCTGCTCTTTACCAACGTGCCGACACCGCCGCGTATTCGTCACGTCTATCACAATACAACAAAGACTTCCGACATTCTAAAAGATCCAAATCTGCTCGGTATGATCATCATCAACGGGATGCAAAAAGGCCTGATGACCATCGCCTTTGTGCTTATACCGCTGATCATGACGGATGCTGTCGCTGATGGAGGTTTTGCCTGGGATAAATCAGAGTTATGGATGGTCTATCTTCCGGCAATGATCTTTGGTCTCGTGGCTATGGGCCCGGCTGCTGTCTTTGGTGAGAAGTATAACAAAGCCAAACAGATCTTTTTAGTCTCGATTGTTCTGTTTATCGTTGCGTTTATCCTGATGGGTTATGCGACGTCTCCTATCCTTTTCATTATCGGTGTTGTCAGCTTCTTTATTGGTTTCAACATGATGGAACCGTTGGTTCAGTCACTGATCTCAAAATATGCCAAAGTGCATCAAAAAGGTGCAGCACTGGGTATCTCCAACTCTATTGCCTACTTTATGACTTTTTTAGGCGGTACATTCGCCGGACTGATGCTCGATATCTCTGACCGTCAAAGTATGGGAATGATACTCGGCATCGTTGGAGTGCTGTGGTTGATCTGGACGGCACTCAAGCTTTCAAATCCAAAAAAACACAGCCACCTGTATCTGCCGCTCGCTGAGGTTGATCAGGTAAAACTTGAAGGGCTTGAGCATGAGCATATCGCGGAGTGGTACATTAATGAGACCGAAGCACTTGTGATCGTAAAGTATCAGAGTGAAGCGATGAGCGAAGAGGAACTGCTTAAGCTGATCAAACAGTAAAATGTTTTGTGCTTTAAGCCTTACGGCTTGGCCCAAAATGACAGATAATGTATCTCCCCTTCTTTTTTAAATTTTCTCAAAAACCACTGCACTTATCAGAGTATTTACTCTATGTTAATCAAGAAAGTGACGAATGTCGTTAAAATTGTATAGATAAAATTTATGTGAATTATGGGCTTTGGGAGAGGGGGTATAATGCTTAAAAATATCCTGGAAGAGCGTAGTAAAGTACTTTCGCAGATATCGATTTTGTATGTTGAAGATGATCAGGATACGTTAAGGATAATCTCGGATTTTTTAGACGATCGGATCGCTACACTTTATACTGCCTCAGATGGAGAGGAAGGCCTTGTATCGTTCAAAAAGCATCTCCCTGATATCGTTGTGAGCGATATAAGAATGCCTCGTCTTGACGGCATAGAGATGGTCAAAGAAATCAGAAAGATTGATCCGGATACTCCTGTGATGATCATTACTGCCCATAATGACAATGATAATTTAATGAAAGCGATTGAACTTGGTGTTAATGCCTATTTGACAAAACCGATCGATCTGATAAAATTTATCAAACAGGTA
>DAOWOG010000260.1 GCA_030642185.1 Helicobacteraceae bacterium
GCAGATGCTGAGGTCATACCAAAAGTGATGATAAAGAGAAGAACACTTACTTTTTTGAAGGGTGTCGTTTTCATTTTGACTCCTATATTTTTGATGATTATAACAAATTTGTGTTTGTAAATAAAGTATTTTACACTATCCGCCTCAAAAACAATAACAGAAAACTGCGAATTTGTATTGAGGAGAGATCGAGAGCCCGATTGCACAATATTTAGCCTATAAGTTTAGATATTATTGCAAAAATATATTAAAGGCGTACAATGCTTACTTCTAAAAATGCACTGAAATCTACTCTTTTTTTATCCCTTATTCTACTCATAAGCGGGTGTTCTCAAGAGAAAAAAGAGACACTCAAGCAAGAGATTCCTGCTATAGCGGTCAACACCATAACCGTTAAAAAAGAACCGATCGCTATTTGGAAGCGATACACCGGAACAACGAAAGCGATGAGTGATCAGGATGTAAGGGCACGAGTATCCGGCATCCTGGAAGAGATCTATTTTAAAGATGGTGAGCGTGTCAAAAAAGGGCAAAAGCTCTTTAAAATAGAGCAGATAGAGTACATGGCTGCCCTTGAGGAAGCCAAGGCAAATAAACTAAAGCACCAAGCCTCTTTAAAGCGGGCCCTTGCGGATGTCGAACGATATAAACCTCTTGTGAAAAAGGGTTTGGCACCACGGGCGACACTGGAGCAGTATGAAGCTGAGTATGCCAGGTTTAAAGCATCCATTATGGGTAATGATGCGAGGATCAAAATAGCAGAGTTAAATCTTAGCTATACCATCGTACGTGCACCGATAGACGGAAGCGTCAGTGCAAGACATGTCGATGTCGGAAACCTGGTTGGATATGGTGAAGCCACTTTATTAACGACTATTATGAGCATTGACCCTATTTATGCTTACTTTTCACCTTCACAAAAAGATACGGCTGTGATAAAAAAGTTTTCTAAAAAAGAGATTCCAGATGCTTTTATAGAGATAGAAGGAAGAAGAGAAACGCTCAGGCTTGATGGTTTTGTTGACTTTAAAAACAATCAGGTTGATCCATCGACTTCAACAATCACTATGCGAGCTACAATCGCAAATCCTGATGCTAAAGTTATGCCGGGCACCTTCGTTTATCTCAACCTTTTTATCAATGATGAACTGGAGTTTAGAATGATCCCGCCGGAGATTATATTTACAGACCAGCTTGGTCAATACATCTATATCGTCGGTGAAGACAAGCGTGCTAAAAGAGTTTCTATTGAGACTGGGTATGGTACAAAATATTATATCAGCGTCACAGAGGGGCTGAAAGATGGTGATAGAGTGATCGTTTCAGCACTTCTTAAATTAAAGAATGGGCTAAAAATAAAAGCGACAGACACCACGGGTACTGACGGTGTCCAGGCCATTTTAAAAACAAACAATCTCATTCCAACAATGAGTCATTGATGTTTTCAGTCACTTTTATAAAAAGACCGGTTTTTGCGTTTGTTATTGCGCTGATCATCGCAATATCCGGGTTGATATCGATGTTGGTACTTCCTGTTGCGGAGTATCCCGATGTAGCGCCTCCAACGGTCAATGTCACCGCTACCTATAAAGGGGCTAATGCCTTTGTTGTAGAAGATACCGTGACGCGTGTTATCGAAAATGAGCTCAATGGTATCAAGGGTGTCGCATATATAGAGTCTTCATCGACTTCAACCGGCGAGGCAAATATAAACGTATTTTTTGAGTCAGGTTATGACTTGGATATTGGTGCAGTCGATGTTCAAAACAAGGTCTCGACTGCCAACGCTTCCCTGCCGGCCGAGGTAATGGCTCAGGGGGTTGTTGTCGATAAAAAAACACCGAGTATCTTATGTATTATCGCCATTAACGGCGATGAGAGATATGATGCTACTTTTTTAAGCAACTTTGTAAACATCAGTGTGATTGATGAGATTAAGCGTATCAAAGGGGTTGGAGACGCTGTAAACTTTGGTGAAAAACAGTATGCTATTCGTGTCTGGCTGGACCCGGATAAGATCAAAGCCCTGAAAATGACACCCATGGAAATCATTGCTGCAATAGAGAGTCAAAACAAACAGGCTTCTATCGGCAAGATAGGCGGCACCCCGTCTTATGATGACCAGAAACAGGAGTTTACGCTTACTTCCAAAGGCAGATTGACTGAAGTCAGTGAGTTTGAAAAGATTGTTGTCAAGAGCAAAAAAGACGGCTCGCTGGTTTATCTTAGCGATGTTTCAAAAGTCGTCCTTGGAAATGAAACCTATGACTGGAGTTCTATCAGTGCTAAAAAACCGACAGGTCTTATAGCTGTTTTTCAGTTTGGAGATGCCAACGGTCTTGCCATTCGTGAAGAGATAGAACGCATTATGACCAAGCTTGAACCGCGTTTCCCCGATGGAATAACGTATAATGTTCCTTATGACACGACGACTTATGTCAAAGTCGCCATCGATAATGTTGTCAAAAATCTTTATATGGCTGTCGCACTTGTCGTGCTTATTATTTTCATCTTTTTAGGCTCCTGGAGACCGACGATTATCCCTTCCGTCGCTATCCCGGTTGCCCTGATCGGTACCTTTGCGATCATGCAGATGGCCGGTGGATTTTCTATAAACTTCCTCACCCTGTTTGGGCTTGTCCTCGCTATTGGTACCGTTGTTGACGATTCCATTCTTGTGGTTGAAAATGTCGAGGTAATGCTTGAGGACAATCCGGACCTCTCTGTTGCTCTGGTTGTGAAAAAATCTATGATGGAACTGACAAGTCCCATTATCGCGACTACGCTTGTTCTCGTGGCTGTTTTTGTTCCTGTTTCGATGTTACCGGGGATTACAGGCGCACTTTATCAGCAGTTTGCGTTAACGATCTCTTTTGCGGTAATGTTATCATCAGTCTCTGCGCTTACCCTCTCGCCTGCGCTTGCTGCTATCATCATAAAAAGAAGAGTTAAAGGGCAGGAAAAATTTATCTTTTTTAGAAAATTTGACACTGCTTTTGAGTGGTTTACTGAAAAATATACCGTGTTAGTCACACTCTTTGTCAAGGTAAGATATCCGATCATACTTGTAATGGTTGGTCTGTTTTACTACATGTACTATCTCTTTACGATCGTCCCTACGGGTTTCGTTCCGGCTGAAGATAAAGGGGTGTGTCTTGTTTCTGTCAACCTAAAACCGGGTACCTCTCTGTCTCAAACCATAAAAACAAGAAAAGAGGTGGAAAATATCATTTATGATATTGAAGGCATCGCTAACATCGTCAGCGTTGAAGGTTATAATATCATTACAGCCCAGATGGACAGCTCGGCGATCGCGATGTATATATCATTGACACCATGGGATGATAGAAAAACAGCAGCAACGGGTGTCGATGGTATCATGCGACTCATCAAAGAGAAAACTGCC
>DAOWOG010000093.1 GCA_030642185.1 Helicobacteraceae bacterium
AGAGGGCGGCATTAATGATCTTTTCGGTAATGACAGTGCGACGGTTGCAATGGATGAGGCAGCTATAGAAAAAGAGCTTATGGCGCCTCAGACCTACTATGCCATCGGTGAAGTTGCGCAGTATCAGATTCGCATCGGTTTGCCAAAAGGCGAAGCCGTTGATTTTAAAATGATCGATACGCTGCCGGTCGGGCTTGAGTTCAATCTCTCCAGTGCCGCTACTCTTCTGGGTGCAAACCTGACAGCGACAAATACACCTCCGGTTATTTCACAAACAGGCCGTGATGTAACATTTGATTTTGGTGACCTGAACGCTACTGCAGTGACAAGTATAACGATTGACTATAACGTCACGGTGTCAAATGTTTCCGGAAATCAGGATGGAGCAGCCTTGCAAAACAGTGCACGAGTGACTTATGATGATCCAAACAGTGCCGGTGGCACCATTACAGTTACCCCGGTCACTCCGGCTGATCCTGTGACCGTAGGAGAATCAAACCTCTTTATGCAAAAAAGCATTACGGCCGGTGCTGTTGGGGCACAGGCTGGAGATACTGTCAGTTGGGAAGTTCAGCTCTCAAATCAGGGTAATGTGATGGCCTATGAGGTTGACTGGAGCGATGTTTTACCTTCGCATCTGGCACAGATAAGCAGCAGTGCATTGACACAAAGCGGAACCAATGTCTATCTTAGCGGAACCACAAATTTACTGGATACGACGGATCTTGTTGAGAACAATCAAAGCCTCACTCTGCCACTATTTGATCTGCCTGTCGGCTCTACAGTAACTATTGCATTTGATTCGATTGTAGAGAACATCGCAGTGTCCGGCGAGACCCAGACAAATGAGACAAATGCGTCTTATCTAAGTATTGTCGGAGCTGACGGTACACTGCTTAAGGGAAGAGATGCACAGGATTGCGGCGATGACGATGACGACACTGCGCTGAACAACTACTGTGAGCATGCGACACAGGATCTTGTGATCAATGCGGATATCGCTATCGATAAAACACTTCAAAGTCCTACTGACCATTATACCATTGGCGAGACATTTACTTATGAGATGCGCGTATCGCTGATAGAGGGTATAACAAGAAACGTAGTTTTGAACGATACGTTGCCGTCGGGCCTGGAGTATATTTCGCATATACACAGCGCCGTTGCGCCGTTGATGACATATAATTTTGCTTTGGCCAATGTCAATGGCGGTACTGCTCAAAACGTCATAATAGATTTCGGCGATGTCAGCAACCCGGATGACGGAGATGATACAAATGACCATATTGATGTTGATTTGACCGTCAGGGTGATGAACCGGATTGTTAATCAGGACGGATATATACCTGCAAACGGTGATGCAGGCGGCGGTTCTCCAGTGACGATCACTTCGGATGCAAACAGCTCTGCCGTTTCGGTCCCGGTCCCGGTTACGATCATCGAGCCTGACCTCAATGTCACAAAAACAGTCACGCCTCAGAGCCAGTCGCTGGGTGATGTTGTCACATATAGCGTAACAGTGTCACATACTGCTATATCAACAAGCGATGCCTATGATGTCAATTTCACTGACACGCTTCCGGCTGAGTTGACCTACATCCCTGGTTCGGCAACCGGTGCAACTGTGATTCAAAATGCCCAGGTACTGACCTTCTCATTTGCGCATATCCCTCAGGCAGGCCAGCGAACAGTGACTTACCAGGCCCGTATCAGTGACACTGCAGCAGCCGGAGTAGATCTTAACAACTCTCTCGATACGGTATTTGGCTCACTGCCGGATGCTAACGGAACGGTTGACGGGGCACGTAATGGTGACAACGGTATCGGCGGAGTGCTTAATGACTATGCACTGCATGCCGAAGCACCGCTCACCCCGAATGTTTTTGAGCTTAACATCACCAAAGAGGTAACGTGGATCGACGACATTAACAATGACGGTCTTGTCAATGCTGGCGATTACCTCGAATACAACATTGCGATCTATAACCCGTATACTTACAGCGTCGGTGACGTCAACTTCACTGATCCGCTCCCTGTTGAGACGACCTACCTTCTCAATACCTTGACACTTTCAGATATGGGCGGTGGCAACAGTGTTGATGATACAGATACATTGGAGATGAAAGCCTGGATCACCGAACTGATCGCAGGCGAGACAAATTTCGTCACATTTCAGGTTGAGATCAATACCGGTGTACCGGCGGGTACGATTATTGTCAATGTGGGTAATGTTGATTCAAACAGAACGGTGCCGACTGATTCGAATGAAGCAAATATTACAACAGACCAGCGCGGTATTTCAGGTATTCCCGATAAGCAGATCACAGGCAGCTCAGAGGTGTTTACTGCTGCAGATAACGTTGCCGTAGGTGAGATCATTGATGTGGAGCTGACTTTTGAATTTAGCGGCGGTACCACCAAAGCGGTCAGGCTGCGTGACAACTTTGATACACAGCAGTTTGTATATGTGCCGAATTCAATGCAGTTACAGCGCTCAAGTACTAATATTCACGTAAGCCAACCTGATCTTAACAGCTCTTTTGAGCCGGGCAATCTCATTATTACCATAGATGGCGGCAACATCACACAGGATGCCAATGGTATCCTGCTTATGATCGATGATGTGTTTAATGTGAATTATGCAGCCCTGAGCATGACCGAGAGCCTCGTAATGACGTTTAAGCTAAAGGTTAAAAATACCATTTCAGTAAACAGAGCCGATCAGCTTGACGATCGGGCGGAGGTGATCTACCTCGGTTACAATGCTGCTACACAAACCGAAGCGGATGTGTCAAAACAGAGTAGTATTGTCAGTGTAAAAACAGTTGAACCGCTGCCGCAGATCACTAAAACGAACAGCAGTCCGTCTGCCAATGCAGGTGACCTTGTGACTTATACGGTTAAATTATGTAATGACGAGGCAGGCACAGCGAGTGACGTTACCGCCGCCTTTGACTGGAATGCGACAGATGTGCTGCCGTCACAGCTTCTGCCGACAGGCTCACCAAGAACCAGCGGAGCAGCATCAACAGCAACTTTTAGCGGACAGGTGCTGAGTATTACGGCTCTCAGGATCAATCAGGGAGAATGTGCTCAGGTCGAGTATGATGTAACGGTGCAGGGTAGTGCGCAGGTAGATGAAAACATTACCAACACGATCCGTTTTGAGACCACTTCACTGCCGGGTGACTATGGAACAGCCGGAGTCACAGGGCTTCCAGATGAAAACAGCGGGGAAGAGAATGGTGAGCGCAGCGGCGCAGGCAGTCTGAACGACCTGCATGGATTTGCACAGAGTATTATCACGATCGGCGCACCTTCGATCAGCAAAGATGTTTCGGCACCGCAGACCTATTATGCCATTGGCGAATCAGTCGATTACAATATCACGATCTCTCTTTCGGGCAGCGCACAGGATGTTGCTGTGACAGACCTCATGCCTGCCGGTCTTGTTTATAACAGCGGTTCAGTCCGAATCGTTACGCCTTCTGGTACGACCGTCCAAAATAATCCTCCGTCTGTATCTAAGATCGGCAATAATGTAATGTTTGATCTTGGCGATGTCAATATCACGACTGCCGGGGCCATCTATCTTGAGTTCAATGCGACTGTAGACAATGTCATCGGCAATCAACAGGGGACTCCGTTTGCCAATCAGGCTGAACTTGCATATACAGATCCAAACAGCGGAGCACAGGTCGTCCCGCCTATCGTCAGTGCACCGATCGTAACAGTTGGTGAGCCAATCATAGATATGCAGAAGCAGGTCACTGCGGGAGCCGCAGGCTCACAGGCCGGCGATACCGTAAGCTTCAGTGTGTCTCTGAACCACAGTGGAACAACAGTTGCGTATGCTGTTGACTGGATCGATACCCTGCCTCTGCATCTGGCAGAGATCAGCAATGTTGCTGTCAGTGGTACGGCTTATCAAAGCGGCACAACTACTCCAATATCCGGTGCCGACGCTGTTGTCACAACGACAAATGCCGCTGATGATACCATGGCACTGCCTCTTTTTGACCTCCCGGTCGGAAATACCCTGACGATCACGTTTGACAGTATCGTACAGCCGGATGCAATAGCCAATGAGAAACTGACCAATCAAACAGGATCGACCTGGCACAGCGTGTTGGGAAGCGGAGACAGAGACGGAAGTGACGGCATCGGCGGTACGCTGAATGATTATGCTTCAGAAGCAAATGCTTCTTTGGTGCTTGACTCATTTATCTCTATTGCAAAGAGTCTGATAGGAAGTAATGCATACACTATCGGAGAGATGGTTACATACAGGCTTGGTGTCAATTTTATTCTTGGTATTACGGATGACGTGAATGTAACGGATGTATTGCCGTCCGGCATGACTTATGTCAGTCATACTCATCAGTCCAGCGCGGCAGGATTGACCTACAATATAGCATCAGCGAATGTAAATGCAGGAGACGACCATACGGTCATCATTTCACTCGGCGATGTCAACAACACCGCATCCAACAGTGAAAGCATCGATATCGAGATCACTGCAATAGTTGACAATGTGATCGGCAATCAGGATGGAGTACAGCTTGCAAACGGTGGAGGCACCCTTGGTACTCCGGTATCTGTGCGCTACAGTGTCAATCAAAATGCAATAGTGGTTACAGAGGTAAATGTTACGACACCGGTTACATTTACGATCACCGAACCGGATCTACTGCTAAGCAAGACGGTCAATCCGCCTTCGCAGGCAGTCGGCAAAGTGGTGACATACAGCATTGAGCTGCGCCATAGTCCTGCTTCAACAGCAACGGCGTATGATGTCAACTTCACCGATACGCTGCCGGTCAATTTGAGTTATATTCCAGGTTCGGCAACCGGAGCTGTTGTTGTTCAAAAAGGTCAGCAACTGCTCTTTAACGTTCCTGTGCTGCAGTTGACAGATGTGTTAAATGTCACTTATCAGGCAACGATCGATATGGCTGCCGATATCAACAGTACACTGCTTAATCAGGCAGAGGCCGTGTTTGGCGGTATTGCTGATGCCAATGGTACCTTGCATGGCGGCAGAAACGGGGATGATCGCAACGCTTCTGGAGCGCTAAATGACTATTTCATCTATACAAATGCGCCGGTTCAGCCTACCTACGATGCTTTTGTTACATCGACAAAAGAGGTCTTCTGGATAGAGGACAACAATAGCGACGGCATGGTCAATGCCGGTGATTCACTGCGCTATGATATCAATATCACTAATGGGGGACCGGTAATGGTCGGCAATGTTCATTTCGAGGATTTTGTTCCGATCGAGACGACCTATCTCATCAACACGTTGCAGCTTTCGGATTATGCGGGAGGAGCCAACAGTGTCGATGACAGCAATGTCTCACTGATGATAGCAGATATAAAACAGATGGTTATCGGTGAAATGATTCAGGTCAGTTTCGAAGTGGTTATCAACAGTGATGTGCCGGGCGGTGTGACGATTTTCAATCAGGGTGTCGTCGACAGTAACCGTACGATCGATGAGCTTACAAGTTGGCCGGATGGAAACAGTCCTCATCAGCCGACACCGATTACAACAGTTGAAGTGCCGTTATTGGACAACATTGGCCGTATGGTACTGATATTGCTGATGCTGCTCGCCGGAACGATGAGCATGCAGGCTGGAAGAAAACAGTTATAATAAAAAACTTACCGCCGTAGAATATACCCGGCGGTACACTCAATCCAAATTAAAGAACTTTTCATTGAAACACTACATTTCCCATCTTGATCGCGGCGTACTTTACATGCTGATAGCATCTTTGCTGTTTGCCGTGATGGGTGCCTTCGCCAAACTCGCCAGCGGGCATATGAGCTCGCTGGAAGTGGTTTTCTTTCGTAATATCTTTGGTGTTCTTCTCGTCGGTGCAGCTATTTTGAAAAAACCGATGCGCCATCAGGGCGGAAAGCC
>DAOWOG010000301.1 GCA_030642185.1 Helicobacteraceae bacterium
CCGATTTTAAATAGTTTATTGGATTCCATCGGCTTGATATGAACTCCATACATACGTTGAATCCTATCGCTTTTGACATTGACCTCTTTGGGGGTAAACTCCGCTTTTTGTTCGATTCTGACAACCTGTGCTTCAATCGCTCTGTCAGGGAAACTGTCCAAAAAGATGACCGCTTTGTCGCCAATTTGTATCTTTCCGTTTTCGAGCGTATCGACAAACATTTTCAGATAAAGGGTTTGTGGATCGATCAGGGTGGCTATGATCATGCCTGATCCAAGAACTTCACCCGGCTGTGCCACTTTTTCGATGACCATTCCGTCAATCGGTGATTTTATGATAAGTTCATCGATGGTGATCTGCAGCTCCTCTCTGTTGGCATGCAATGCATTGATCTTTTTCTTTGCGGCATTGATGTTGGCGCGAATAGCAATTAGTCTCTTTTGTTGGCACTTAGCCAGCTTAACAATGTCTTTGGCGATGCCGATTTCTATGTCTATCTGGATAGCCTTCTGTTGCAATGCCGCAAGCTTGTTGGTGTTGCCTGTCAGTTTAAGTCCGGAAAGTTCTACCTTTTGTTTGCCAATCAGTTGTTTTTCATAGAGTGCCTGAGTTCGGCTATAATCTCTTTTATCCTGAATCACTACCGCCTTTAGACTTGAAATGGAGTTATTGATCTCCTCTTTTAGTGCCACTGCTATCTCAACACCCTGCTTGGCTTTTTTGATCTCAAGGGGGATACTTTCGCTGGCGATCTTGTACTCTTGTTCCATGGCAATCAATCCGTCTTTGGCTGCGCCAATCGTCTCACTTAAAGCACGCAACTTTGCCTGATACTCATCGCCTTGCAAGAGAGCAACTGTTTCACCACTCTCCAAAGATTGCCCCTCTTGTACTAAAACACTTCAGCCGTCCCGGGTATTTGGTGTTCAACGTAATAATATCACCATCAAGCCTCCCTGATCCGGCAATAAGGTTTTCCGGTAGTGTTGGTGGATTGAGCTTTAGATAAATAAAAAAAGAGCTAATAGCCAGCAGAACAATGATAGTGACATTCAATATATGTTTTTTAATCATTTTATTTCTCCGTATTGTTTCAGAGTGCTTAAAAATGTGCCATTATCAACCTGAAGAAGTGCTCTGCTGTATGCCGCATAAAGTCTGGCTTCGGCTGTGATAAGTGCGGCGCGCGCCATCCCCGATGACGAAATGGCGCGACTGAGCTGATCGGCATCGGCAAGCTGGTTTTCAAACTGGCCCTGTACCAGTTTTTCATAAGATTCCTGCGCTTTGATCTGCGCTTTGGCTGCTTCGCGTCTGTTTAAAAGTGATTGATAAGTCAAATAGCTCTCATGGATCTCGGTGGCCACTCTGTCCGTATAGGATTGCAGCATCAGCTCGGCACTCAGTTTTCCTGTCCTGGCCGCTTCAATCTGGCTTTGTGATTTAAAGCCGGAAAAGATGTTGTAGTTGATCTGGAACCCTGCGGCACTTCGATCTTTGTTCGTGTAACCGTCTCCGTCAAGCTCCGGGCCGTCGCCGATACGTGCTGCCTGAGCAAAAAGGCCGACACTCGGATAGTGGCTGCTCTTTGCCAGATCGATCCTGCTTTGCTGTTCTTTGACGATCAGACGAATGGCCTGGAGGTCGGGACGGTTTAGCAGTGCCTGCTGCGTCAGCGGTTCAAGTGAAAGGGTCCGTGTCTTTGGCAGGGGTTCAACCGAATCGATTTTTGTCCGTGTCATCAACGAGAGCTGAGAGAGTGCGATCTTATACCGGTTTTTGGCTTCTATCAGCTGGGCTTTCATGGCATGCAGATTGGCTTCGATGCGGTAAAGCTCGGAAGGAGAACTCATCCCAAGCTCAAAAAAACCTTCGGCTTTATCGTAGCTTTTCTGCGTTGCATCCAGTGCTTTTTGCTGTGATGTTATGAGATGTTTCATCGTCACTGCTGCCGTATAGGCCTGTACAATTCCCAGATAGAGATTGCGCCTGGCGTCGTCGGCTTCAAGGGAAGCTCTATGCATTCGAAGTTTCGCCTCATCGATCTGTGCGCTCACGGCAAAGCCGGTAAAAAGGGGGTAAGTCAGTTTAAGCGCGCCGCTGTACAGATTTTTGGCCTGGATCTGCATTGCAGTACCTGGAGGAAGCCCTGGAAAAGAGCCCTGCAGATAAACCACAGGATCTTCATTAAGGTAGGTCGCACCGTATGATAGATCGAGCGAGGGGTAGTTTCCTGATTTTGCCGTATCATGCAGGTGGGCGTAGGCCTTGGCTTTTTGCATGGCCGCCTGAATAGACGGATTCTGCTCACTCAACTCGATCGCTTCTTCAAGCGTGCTGCCAAAACTGACGACAGCAACCAAAATCCATAGGTAGCCAAAACGTTTCATTTAAAGTCTTCCTTTCTTAAAAAATGAAGAAAACAGCACGCGCTAATAATTGTAAAAATTGAAAGTCAGTTGGCTGATTTTTCAATACTTTCTTTTAATTATAATGTTTTTTTAAACAAAAGCATACATAAATAAAGTTTTCATCAGGTATATGGCTGAAAAAAACATGCTGTCTCATAAATTTGAGACGGAATATGTAAAATAGCCGTTATAGTGTTCTAACCTCTAATAACAAAGAATGCTTTGACTTGCGAAACTCCCTTTGTCGAAAGAGCGATCTGCATGGCTTTTTCCAGTGCTTCATCAGCCAAAACCTTGGTCTCTTCCGTCATCTTTTTTACACTTTGAGCCGACGCTTTTCTAAACGCGGCTGCATCTTCTTTTGCCTTTTCTATCATCGCCTCAGTTGGATTTTGGGCTGCGAACAGTGCGGAAGCACCAAACATACTCATCAGGCTTCCTGCCAGCAAAGCTGTTGTAATAATCTTTTTCATCGCTATTACTCCTCATCTTTTTTCACAGCTTTTTTTGCACCTTCGACCATCCCTGATAATGCACCTTTGGTAATCTTGAGCATTCTTGCAGATAAGGCTTTTATCTCATCATAGGCAACTTCGGCGACATCCATGTCTTTCTCTTTTGCGCTATA
>DAOWOG010000252.1 GCA_030642185.1 Helicobacteraceae bacterium
CATCCAATCCAAGGGTAGGGGGAGCTTCATTACTATCTTCCTCTGAAGCGATCAGTTTGAGATGGTTGAGTTAAACTATCAAAAAGATCAGCGATAGAGATTGGCTCACCCAGTATTTTTTTATATATGACATAGTTGCTTAGAACTTTTTTGCCATATTCACGGCTTTCCGTATTTACCATAAGCTCCATACTCATAAACGGCTCGTACGCACCTTTTTGAAATGTCCCTTTTAAGAGATGTCTTTTGGTAAAACCGATACCGCCGTTGTAGGCATAAGCGATAAAAAGCGGATGATAAACACGGTATTGAAGCCATTTAATATGTGTGGTGGCATACATGAGATTCACCGCAGGATCAAACATATCCGAAAGTGAATTGCGTTTATAGTCGATCTCTTTATCAAGTGCTTTCACTAAAAAAGGCATCAACTGCATCAGTCCCAACGCAAATGAACGTGACAGGGCAGCAGGGACAAAACGGCTCTCCTGGCGCATAAGCGCATAATAGAGTGCTTGATCATCTTTGCTCAGTTCTTTCATCTCATGCTCATAAGGCATGATAAATCCATGCAGTTTTGATCCTGAGGCACGTTCCACAATAAACGATTGTACCGGTATTAAATTTTTTGCATCATAGTGCTGAGCCAGATCATACAGTTCGGCTTTGGGTGTCTTCTTGATCTCGTTGAGGATGCTGTTCCAGTCAAAAGGATCGCTCAAATCAACTTTGCTCTTTTTTTGACTGACACTCAGATCGATAAAATAGTTATCCGGCCAGATTTTCATCTTCTCTTTGGCATAAAGTGAATTGATATTGATATCGATTCTCTGTGAGAGTTTTTTCAGGATCAATTCATTTTTTCCCGCAAGGTACTGCCAAAAAAGTGCTTTGTCCTGATCAGAACGATAATAAGCTTTATCATATGCACGCTGAAAGTGATCGATTGCACGACTGGTATCTGCATGGTTAAGATGGTTGAGTCCAAGATAAAAATTGCTGTGTGAGTTCAGTAAATTTCCATCAGTCTTCAAGAGCGATTTTTGAAAACGCCGCATCTTCTCATCTGTTACGGCCAAAATAAGCGAACGTGAAAAACCGGGTGAAGCGGCGAGGGAGTTGACATAGGATTCAGAGAGTTCAAGATCAAAATTATCATGACGAAACTGTGCACCTGCCTGATTGAAAAGCTTTAAAAAAAGTTTAGGCGTGTAGTCAGGATAGTGTTCTGAAAGATTGGTATCGTTCATCATTTCTACCCACTGCCTTGTAGCATTATCATCGATCAGGCGGGCAAGACGGGTGCGCTGTTTCAATGTCATCTTAGCAGCTTTGGATGTAGAAAAAGCGATCATAGCACAGTGTCTGTCATGCGCATAGAGAAGTTCTTTTTTGGGTAATTTCATACAGTGTGCCGTATAGATCACTTCAGGACGTCTGCTTTTTTTGGCATAGGCCAGGAAAAGTTTTCGATTAACATCACGAATCTGATAAAAAGCGCTATCCGCCTCTTCGGAACTGATATTTTGTTGAAAGTATTGCCAGATAAGAAAGTTTTTAGCTAAGGATGCAGGTTTTGTCCTGATCTCATCCAGTGTTACGGCACCAAGCTGAAAGGCGATCAGCATAAGTGCGAGTAGACGTATCATCGAAGATGCAAGTGCATTAAGAAGGTTGATAAAAATGACATCGATAACCTGTAGTCCGATAATGACAACAATCGGAGTCAGATCTATTCCATTGATGACTGTTGGAATATAGCGGCGTATAAATGCATACACCGGTTCAGTCAAACGATACAGGAGTTGAACGATAGGGTTATTCGGATCAGGTCTCACCCAAGTGATCAATGCAGCAATAATGACGATCCAGATATAGATGGTGATCAGAGAATGAACGATTCCGCCAAGTCCGAAGACGATATTTCCAAATGTACTCATTTTATAATTTCTCCTAAATAATCTTGTATAAGCGGATAGAGCGCATCAAGATCCGGCCCATGCTCCGCACCGGTCAGCAAAAGACGAATCGGCTTGGAAAATTGGCGACCTTTCAATCCGCTCTCCGCCATAATATGCGACTTCAATGCATCGAAAGTATCAAAATGTTCCGAGGAGCCAATGATCTCTCTCATCTTATCGACACTCTCCTTGTACTCTTCCGGAATCACTTTGACAGCAAATATCGGCTCGATCTTGCTGCGCAGCTCTTTAAGGCTACCAGCCTCTTCAAGATAGATCTTGGCAGCTTTTCCGATCTTTTCATCTGCAAAACCGACATAGCGTGAAAGTTCTTTGTCATCCATACGTTTGAGATGTTCACGGTTGATAAATTTCAACTTGTCGATATCAAAACGGGCAGGGGCACGCGAAATGGAACCAAGGTCAAACCATGCCATTGACTCCTCCATCGTAAAGATCTCTTCAGGTACCTTGTTGCCTATGAGAATCAGATAATTGGCGATTGCAGACGGAAGGTATCCCTCTTCAAGAAGCCATTTAACACTAGAAACTTCATCACTTTTACTCATCTTTTTACCGGATTCATTCAAAATAATCGGAAGATGGGCGTATTCGGTTTTTTTGTCATATCCGAGTGCCTTTCTGACAGCGATCTGTTTCGGTGTATTGCTGGCATGATCTTCACCGCGAACGACAAGCGAAATATCACTTAACATATCATCGACTGCACAGGCGAAGTTATAGGTCGGAAATTTTTCAGCACGCAATATAATAAAACTGTCCACATCCATAGGCTCAAAACTGCTTTGACCGCGGACAAGATCATCAACAACGACTGCCTTGTCAGGTTTTCTCAGACGGACGGTAAAAGGGTTCTCATTGTCAATGGTCTGGTCTGCCGAAAGATGCGTACAGGTATCGTCATAGCGAAACGGTTTTTTGTTTGCTTTGGCAACGTCGCGTTTATGATCAAGCTCTGCCGGTGTACAGAAGCAGTTAAATGCTTTTTTATCATGCAGCAGCTGGATGGCCATAGAGCGATGATAGCGAAGATTTTCGCTCTGATAAATCACGTGAGAGTACTCAATTCCAAAAAGACCAAGCAGATCAAGGATCTCTTTGTCCTTGCCTTCAATATTACGCTCTTTATCCGTATCTTCAATACGGACAATTAACGGTTCATTCCGTTGCTTGGAAAGCAGATGGTTAAAGATGGCAACACGTAGATTTCCTATATGCATATCACCGGTAGGACTGGGTGCAAAACGCAGCATTAAAGTTCCTGATAAGAGATAAATTTGTATTGGAATTCTAACGTAAGAATCTTAAAATGTTTGTGGGAATATATAAAAATCAATTGGGGAAATTTAGATTGAAAGTGGTGACTCCAAGGGGATTCGAACCCCTATGGCAAGGATGAAAACCTTGAATCCTAACCATTAGATGATGGAGCCGTTTACAAGAGTTGATTCTTGAGCCGAAATTATAATGACATCAAACTTAAAACGTCATAAAA
>DAOWOG010000363.1 GCA_030642185.1 Helicobacteraceae bacterium
GACAGTTTGCATAATGATGTTAATTGGTCGAACCTTCCGCTTTATCTTGAACATATGCAGCCCAACACGCAAATGGTGGCCGTACTTACTGCCTTGAGCAAAAAGACGATCATAATAGATGATATTTATGATAAAAGTGAATTTGATTTTACAGGCACAAAGCAGTTTGATGAAAAGACAGGGTATCGTTCACGATCAATGCTTGTAGTACCATTAATTGATCATGAAAATGAGACCATCGGTGTATTACAGTTGATCAACAAAAAAAATATTTATGGAGAGACTGTTTCTTTTGATACTTTCGATATGGAGAGTACCAGTGCGCTTGCCTCACAGGCTTCCGTCGCCATTGTGAATGCTACACTGATCAAAAGTCTTGAAGACTCCTTTGAAGTGTTTATACGAACGATCGCAAGAGCTATCGACACAAAATCACATAATACCGGAGAACATGTACGCAGAGTTGCAAAGATCACCAATATGGTTGCCGAAGCAATACATAAAAGTGAGGATGGACACTATAAGGATGTGTACTACAGTGATGAAGATCTTAAGCAGATCCATCTTGCCGCACTTTTACATGATGTAGGCAAGATCGCAACACCGGGACATATAATGGAGAAGAGTAACAAGCTCGAAACAATTGTTGACAGAATAGATCTTATCGATGAGCGTATAGAGATATTGAAACGTGATATAAAAATAAAGTATCTCGAAAGTGAACTAAAAGCATTGAAAGATCAAAAAAACGTACCGTCTGATCTGGATGAACGTGAAGCAAAAGAGCTGAAGGTTCTCGATGACATTCGCAGCTTTCTCAGACAGTGCAATATTGGCAGTGAATTTCTTGAAGATGAGAAGATTTCATATCTTCAGATGCTTGCTAAAAAAACCTATCAGTTTGATGGAAAAGATGTTCAGTTTTTGCGAGGCAGTGAGCTTGAAAACCTCTCCATCCGTAAAGGTACACTGACTGATAAAGAGCGTAATATTATTCGAAATCATGCAAATGCAACGATTGAAATACTCAGTGCCATACCATTTCCAAAAGCATTGGACCGGGTTCTGAATATTGCCTGTAATCATCATGAGAAACTTGATGGGACAGGTTATCCAAGGCAGCTTAAAGGAGATGAACTGACGCTCGAGGACAGGATCCTGATCCTTGCTGATATGTTTGAAGCACTTTCTTCATCCAACCGCAGTTATAAGAGACCCAACAGTATGTCTGAGATCGCTGATATCATGCAGGATCTTATTGATAGAGGGCATATGGATAAGCAGCTTGTCCAATTCTTTTTTGAGTCAGGTATTTACAGGGAATATGCACGTAGTGAACTTAATGCTGAGCAACAGGATATCGCTGAATTGAATTTTAATTAACCTTTTATGATACGGTTATTTCACCAACATGGTATGAATGGCATCAAACGGCTTCTTTGGATCCTCAAGATACTCCCGGCAGCGTTGAAGATATAAGCGGTAAAGTTTATGTCCATACGCTTCTTCAAGTGACTGAAACAGTGCATAAGCCTCTTTGACCTTACCCTGCCGATAAGTCTCCAAAGCTGTTTGGTAGGTATGCAATTCATCAAAACGCTTCTCACCCTCATCTGAAGGTATGAGTTCAAATACTTCTACTGCTTCTTTTTTGCCTTTTACGCGCACAAGATCAAGCGAGCGTAATGTATATTCATCATGCAGTAGCTTTTTTGTATCTTCCGAAATAATGATCGTACTGCCATAGAATTTATTGAGTCCTTCAAGCCGTGAAGCAAGGTTGACGTTATCACCGATGATCGTATAGTCTGAACGACCGACAGAACCCATCTCTCCGACAGTGACCAAGCCAGTGTGAATACTGATACCTATGTTTAATGTGACAGCAAACTCTTTCTCCAATTCTACATTGAGTTGTTTAAGTATTTTGATCTGTTCGAGTGCTGAAGTGACTGCTTTGTCTGCATAATTTTCCACTGGATTGGGCGCATTCCAATACGCCATAATGGCATCGCCGATAAGCTTATCGACAGTACCTTCACTATCGGCTATTTCATTGACCATAGGTGTCATATAACGGTTTAGTAATGAAATAAGTTTTTGCGATGAACCTATTATTTCACTGATCTGCGTAAATTCTCGTATATCACTGAAAAAAATAGCCACATTTTCATCACGTACCTTTAATATCTCATCATTTCCATGTTTGATCAGATCATCCATAACTGCTTTTGAAACTTTTTTTGCAAAGATATTCTTGAGCACTTCACGCTGACGGGAAGTGACAATATAATCAATACTTACAGATAATATCAAGGTTGATACGAAGGCTAAAATCGGGAAAAGCAGATTAAGGACGATACCCAGATCAAACAGGAGATAAAAGAAGATATTAAACAGTGAAAAAGCCACAGCCATGGCAACAGGCAGCAATAACCATGAATTTAAATAAGAGAAGAGAAGGGTCAGGAGAAAAACTATACTCCAAATGATCAGAAGATCATACACTATTACATCTAAAGGTTCATGCAGGAAATCACCTTCGAGTATATTATCAAGCGTATTGGCATGGACTTCGACACCTGGGATCGTATTGTCAAAAGGGATAGACCTAAGATCAGAAAGACCCA
>DAOWOG010000322.1 GCA_030642185.1 Helicobacteraceae bacterium
CCATCGATCCGGGGATCTTCGATCGTACCGGTTATCGGTATAACACCCAGATAGAGTTTTGGTGCAAAACCTTCATTGATACGTACCTCTTCAAGACAGTTTTTGTGCCGTTTATCCAGTGTCGAGTAGTCTAAAAAACCAAAATCGACCGGTTTTTTCAGTTTATATACCAGCTCACCACTCAAAATTATCGTGGATATATGAGTCTGGATAAGCTGTGTATCCTCGTCTGTTTCCAAAGATTTCAAAAGATTTTTGGTAAGAATGTCATGCTCTTTTGTATCCATTTTATTCCTTTAGGGCACCTTTATTTGAACAGGGAACGAGAGATAAGCTGCCAGATAAAAAAGCAGCGCCATTATCATCACGACAGTAAATCCGAAATGAATCGCGACAAGCGTTGCAGCAACGGCAGAAATGACAGAAGCACATCCATTGACGCCCCATGCCCAGGGGATCAAAGACTCGGAGTGCCTGCCCAGCTCAGAGAGCCCCATAGGAAAAGGCATCCCCATAGCAAAGGCCAAAGGGGCAATGAGCACCACAGAAGCGGCTATCTTTATGGAATCCGTCTGTGTCAGTAAAAAGCCAAAAATATGATCGAGCGTCAAAACATAGAAGAGGCCGAAAACAAAAATACCAACGATCCCGTAACGTGCACTTTTACTATAGCCTTTGAGTTCGGAAAGGCGTTTTGAATAGCTGCTGCCAAGCCCTGCAAAGATGAGAAAAGAGCTTAACACGACTGCTACCGTATAGAGCGGGTGACTCAAAAAGAGAATAAAACGCTGAATAAAATAGATCTCCAAGAACAGAAAACCAAGACCCAAAGCAAAAAAGTAGACAAGCACCCTCATCTTGCTTGTTGTTATCCTGCTTTTTTCAGCTTTTCTATACCGTATAAGCGGCAAAAGTATCAAAACAATACTGGCAATGACAGCCTGTAAAAGTGCTGCAACAAGTACAAGGTACCCCCATTCCAGAAGTTGCAGTCCACCGGTTCCACGCAGTGCAAAGATCTCCTCAAGTGTCTCCCACTTGAAAAAATGGTAAAAATAGGGCCTGTCATCGGATGCAGGTCTGATGTCGAATTTATAGTCACGGTAGTATTCCACCCTGTTTTCCAAAAGGGCATGTGTACCCTGGAAGAAATAGGGTTTATCCAGAATATTGTAACGGTTGGTTTCAGATTTTTTAAGACCGGAATAGTAAGCTATATCGAAAAATCGTCTATCACAGAAACGTTTTAGCTCTGTGATCTCTGAAGAACTGAAAATACCGTTTTTGATGAGTAGTGTACTTGTTTGTAATCCTCTGATCAGAACAAGATGCTTTTTCGGATCTTCTACACCATTACGCTCCAGTACCTCGATGGCTGTTGCAAAAAGTTTGAGTGTATCCCTAGGCGGAAGTTTCAGCCATCGTGTGAAAGAGAGATACCCTTCAGGTTTGAGATGCTGCAGATAGAGCTGAAGTGCTTCTACCGTATAGAGATAGTTTTCACTCAACGACTGGAGCCCTGCCGATGAAGCCCCGAACGAGTCCACCATCGCCATCTGTATCAGATCATACTTCTCTTTGGATGAAGCGATAAAACCTCTCGCCTCTGCGGTATGGACCGTAACATTCTCCCTGGCATAGATGTTGCCGGCAAACCCGGCATACTTCGTTTCTACAAGATCGACCATATTCGGATCGATCTCGACGGCATCGATCTCTTTGGTCTCATGGTAAAGTGCCTGAAGTATCTCGGATCCTCCACCAGCACCAAGGATCAGTACCTTGTCCGGATCACTAAGATGATAAGCAAGTGCGGAAGTCTGATAATCGAGATAATCAAGCTTCTGCATCTTCTCAGGATATTTGGTAATGGCACTCATCCCGTCACCGTTTGTAAATACGCCAAGCTGCTGCAGAGGTTCAACAACAGAAGCCATGCTCAGTCCCGGAACATAGCGAAAAGGAACATCCGGGCTCTGCACAACGGAGGCATCCCAAGCGGAGAGGAGCGTTCTTCTATGATCTTCGTTCCGGAGATCCGAAGGGTCTGGCTAAGATCCTTGTAAACATTCATTTTAAGAACAAATTCCTTGCCAAAAAACAAAACAGTCAAAAGTACTATAGTGAGCATCAGCATAATAGTATTGGATCTAAGTAGTACTTCTCGAGTAGCTATCACCGCACTTATCAGGCCTAAGAGGGCGATCAGCTGTAAAATTGATTCTGGAAAAAAGAGATAAAAGAGTATCAATATACCCAGACTGCCCAAACCTGCACCAAACAGATCTGCTCCATAAAGCCTTGAAATATCAGTTTTATACTGAATAAATGCCAGACCGATCGCATTGGCGGCAAAGAAGAAAGGAAGTGCCAGAAGCAGATAAAGTCCAAACAGCCAAAACAGTTGCTTAACCTCCCATAAGATCTCAAGCGGATTAAAAGGGACCTGCTGTGCAACGATAAAACAGAGGATTGATGAGAGTCCGAAAAGTGCAATGTTTCCAACATAGACGTAGGGAAAATATTTCAACAGCCGCTCACGTGCAAGGGCCAGAAATGTACCACTTGCCCCGTATCCAAGCAAGGCAAGGCTTATGATCATATAGGCGAAATGATGCCACTGGATGATGCCAAAAAGCTTCATCAGTAATATCTCATATGCAAGTGCCAAAGCAGAAGTCAGGCCAACAGAGAGATACGGCAGCCGTTTCATATTACCGCCCCCACCTATAAAATGACATCAATGTTTTCCGGTCAAAGGAACAAACCTTACGGGTAAGATCTGGCGTGTCGTCATCGCACCATTCTCATCTTTGCTGATCAGGACAAGATGCTGCACCTGAGAAAAACTCTTGACCGGAATGATCATCTTGCCACCGGGTTTTAACTGTTTAAAAAGCGGTGGTGGAATATTACCG
>DAOWOG010000185.1 GCA_030642185.1 Helicobacteraceae bacterium
AGGAGTCTCTTATGAAAAGAGCTGGTTTTACTATGATCGAATTGATCTTTGTTATCGTTATTTTAGGTATTTTGGCAGCAGTTGCCATTCCGAAACTTGCAGCGACACGTAATGACGCTACGGCTTCAACAGTAGCGACATCGGCAGCGACATGTGTGAATGACGCAGGTGGCGCATATATGATGGATGGCAACTTTACTTTCGGCAGTGCAGCATGTGTAGATGCCATTACTACAAATGGATGTTACACTATTACGGGTGCTAATGCAACGGGTATTTTGACAGTTACAGGAACGGTGGCTTCAAACGCGAGCGGTACAGGTATCTGTGAAAAAGCTATTGCTTTGACTGATAAAAATGGTCTGTCTGACGGTCTAACCGCTGTTCCACATACATTCTAATTCATCCTCTGTTAGTGTACAGTGACAGCCTTTGGTGCTGTCCCTGATTATTCTTCTTATAAAGGAGAGTCTATGAAAAATGCATTTACGATGATCGAATTGATTTTTGTGATCGTGATACTTGGTATATTGGCGGCAGTGGCGATACCTAAACTTGCAGCGACCAGGACAGATGCGGTAGCAGCCAGCATGGCAAATAATCTGGCAACCTGTGTTAACGGGGCGACGGATGCGTATATGATGGATGTGGCTTTTGATGTTGACAGCGATGCGTGTGATGATGTTAGAGCAGCCTGTTTTGATGTGGATGGCGATGACAACACCGGTATTTTAACAGTCAAAGATACAGCCGATACAACGGCAATATGTGTTGCGGCGCATGCATTGGCTAATGGACGTTTATCTGCTCCTGCTCCTGCAGGGATAGAACACCACTTCTAGTGTGACCGAGAGGCAGTTTTCGGACTGCCTCTTTTTTGCCTTTTTAAACATGATATGTGATAGAGTGAGGGTTCTAATATTTTGAATCTTGATCTATTTCATAAGATTTTTAACACCAAGGAGTCGTTATGTCCGGCATAAAACGAGATGCATTTACGATGATGGAAGTGATTTTTGTCATTGTGATACTGGGGATTTTGGCTGCAGTGGCCATTCCGAAATTTGCGATGACACGCCAGGATGCGATCATCGCAGATGGACGGGCCACGGTTTCGGCAGTGCGTTCCGGTATTATTACGGAGCGTCAGACACGTCTGCTGCAGGGGGATAACAATTATACCGCCAATCTTGACAACGGCGGACTTTTCGGCGCGGTACTGACCTATTCTATTGCAGGCGGCGGTGAATGGGCCGGTGCTTCACCGACCTATACGTTTACGGTCGGCGGAAAATCAACGACGTTTACCTACTATCCGACCGTCAGCGGAAGCAACAAAGCAGGAACTTTTAACTGTGTTCCGGCGGCCAATAATTACTGTAACCGGTTGGCAAATTAACGTCAATATAATATATTAAAGAAAATATTATAAAGGGATAAACATGACGGCTTCAAACAGAAATGCCTATACAGTGGTAGAACTTATCTTCGTGATTATGGTTTTGGGCATTTTGGCTGTTACCGTGATCCCCAAAATGATGGTAAATCGCGACGATGCCAAGGCGGTTATCGTCGCGCAGGAGCTGGGAATGTGTATCAGTGATGCCGGTACACATTATATGAAGGACGGCGTATTTGACAATGGGGTTGCGGGTCCTGCCTGTCATGCTGTCATACATACCAATGCCTGTTTTACCATTGTTCCTGATAACAACACGGGTGTTCTAAATGTTAAAGACAGAGGCACATCAACACTATGCCAAAATGCGCATACTGAAGTCCTCAAGAGCGGCTTATCATCTGCAACAGGTGTAGATCATGGATTTTAATCACGATCTGCTTAAATCAAAAATTAAATTTCTAAAGGGTTGGTGATGCAAAAAGAGTGGACAGCATTCAGGATAACACTGTTACTGTATGTTGCAGTGTTGGTACTTCCCATCAGTTTTTATTTTGTATTTGACGCCTTTGATACCATGCAAAATGACACAAAAGCAATGCAGAGGATAGGTCAGATCGGCAATACGATCGAGCGTCTTGCTTCACTTGAAAAAGGTGAAAAAAACAGGGCAATATTCAATCAGGTCGATACGGAATTAACAGAACTGCAAACCTGGTTTTCCCAAAAAGATATCGATCGCGTGACTGCCGGAGGGCGTACACTGAGCAATGATTTTATCCAGCTGCAATCATGCTGGATGGCATTCAGGAAAGGGTACCTGCAGCAGCAGGATGAAGCTGTTTTGTCTAAATCCCGTCAACTCTGCCGCAGCAAGATTAATTTACTGACATTTATCGTTGAAAAAATGCTTGATGTCAAGCAAGACAGAATGATGAACATTCTCTATGGCACTTTTCTTATCACCATGCTGATCACAGTGCTTTTAATCTATTTTGTCAGAGAATACATTGCCATTCAGATCAAGAAGCATGCAATTCATGATCTTGAAACCAATCTTTTCAATAAAAACTATTTTCTTTCGCAGCTCAATACGACCTGTGCAAGAACTGACCGTCATGGCTATCCTTTGTCGATGATCGCGGTGAAGATAGAGGCTTTTGAAACGATGGCAAAAACGGTAGATAAAAAGCGTCAAAAACATTTTCTTGAGATGTTCGGCGGATTGATACTTTCACTGACGCGGACAAGTGATGTTGCCTGCCGCTACAGTGACGATACATTTTTTATCATCCTGCCGGATACAAACAAAGACAATGCCGGTATTGTTGAAGGCCGTATACAGGAGACGCTTGATGCACATGATTTTATGATAGAAGAAACAGTGAAGTTTGATGTTGCTGTCGCAGAATATCAACAAAAAGAGCAAGTAGATAAATTTATAGAACGTACTCAAAACACTCTTTCATAGAGAGTGTTTTCTCTTTTTTCTTATAGAGTTTCTCCTTGTGAGCGATTGACAAATTAATATTTCGAATAGCCATTTTTTAATTTAAAACGTGTGCTATAATGGCAAATGGGCAAAATAGATGAAGTGAAAGAGATATTAAATACTCTTCGTGTCGCTATGAGTTTGGCTTTTGGTATTTTTGTGCTAATAGTTGGGAAGCTTGTGCTGCTTTTTGAAAATGAAGCGTTTGGCACTCTTTTTTGGTTAAGTATGGCCGTGGCTTTTATCAATTTGGCAGTGATTGTCTTAATCGTTCGAAAACTCTCTGCCAAAACAAAAGAAATAAGGGATTTATGATGGACTTACCGACAGTTTCATTAATCATTCTTGCTATTTCATTCTTCGGTGTGTTTTTTTACAGTATTGAAAAACTATCAGAAGAGTAGAATTATACTTGGGATTTTTTTGCTTTGCTCTACCTTTTCTAAGATGGAACAGAGTAAAAGTAATCTATAAATAATTTGCATTACTTCCAAATAGCGCCTCTCGGTTCACCACTTGAACCACTGACTTACCACCATAACAGTGATCTTGACACGGGCACCCGCGTCACTGTGATGATTCGCAACCGCTCTTTAAAGGGTGTCGTCGTTTCACATGTTGAAAAACCTGCTTTTAAAACCGCTGAAATCCTGGAAGTGGACGATTTCTATTTCAGTAGCCGACAGATCCAATTTGCCAATTTTATTGCCAAATACTATTTTTCTTCTTTGGGTGAGGCACTTGCACTTTTTGTACCTTTTTCTCAACATTCAACACTTAACACTCAACACTCAATGGTAAAAGAGATAGAACTGTCTTCAAAACAGAACGAAGCTCTTGAGTTTATAAAACAGCATCCTGTCTCTTTACTGTTTGGTGATACCGGTTCAGGCAAGACCGAGATTTATATGAAGTATTTTGAAGCAATCCTGAGTGAGGGCAAGCGTGCCCTGTTCTTGATGCCGGAGATCTCATTGACACCGCAGATGCAGGTACGGCTTGAATCGCACTTTGGTGATCTGGTGGTGATGTGGCACTCCAAATTGACGAAAAAGCAAAAAGAGAAGGCGCTAGAGAAAATCTATGACGGATCGGCAGGCATTATCGCCGGTCCGCGTTCGGCACTTTTTTTACCGATAAAAGATCTGGGAGTTGTCATCGTGGATGAAGAGCATGATGAGAGCTATAAATCATCATCACGCCCCCGTTATCATGCCAGGGATATGGCGATTTATATGGCTTATCTGCATAAGATCCCAGTTGTTTTAGGCAGTGCTACCCCCTCTTTGACTTCGTATGTAAAATTTCCACACTATCGTCTGAAAGGCGGGCATTTCGGTTCCGGCCGCCGCTACCGGTTTGAAGCGCATTCGGAAGCAGTGACTCCGCTGGTAGAAGAGGCTGTGGTACA
>DAOWOG010000278.1 GCA_030642185.1 Helicobacteraceae bacterium
ATCTTAATCAGTTCCTGATTGGCGATATTATCTTCCGCTATCAGAATATGCCCTTTGAAATTCTTCCGGTCACGTTTATCCGGTACTTCCAAAACTGTGACGGAAGGATCAAGCGCTTCCAAAAATGTATGATAAAGTTTAGAACAGTAAATCGGCAAATAAATTGGTGTTACATTGGAAATATGCTCATATTTGTCATTAAACCTGTCCATCATAGCGATACAGGGAATCTGCTGTTTTCTGATCTTATCAAGCATTTGAGCATCTATATCGCTATCGACAAAAAAGAGCAGATCACAACGGCTGTTTTCAGGTTTGTCAACAGTGATCATCGACATATCAAAAATTTGCAGATATCGCATCAATGAAGCCAGTTTAACGGAGCTTTGATCGCTGCCCTTCAGTAGTCCCAAACGCAATTTCTGAAACGGTGTGGGATCAAACATATGCAAGGCCATTGTATCATTTGCCGGGGCGGGAAGCCTCAGGTAAAATCGGCTCCCCTCTCCAATTACTGATTCAACACCGACTGATCCGCCCATATGGACGGCCAACTGATGACAGATAGAAAGCCCCAATCCGGTTCCGCCTAAATGAGAAAACTCATTGCTTCGTCCCTGAGAGAATGCATCAAAAATCTTTTCCTGATCCGCTTCACTGATACCGATACCGTTATCTTTAACACTTATCGTCAAGACATCATTGCTATAAGCGGCATCTACTTCAATCATGCCGTTATAAGGGGTGAATTTTATTGCATTGCTTAAAAAGTTGGCTACGATCTGTTTGATACGCATCGCATCTGAAATCAGTTCATACGGTATATGCGGGTCGATAAAACTGATAATCGTAATCGCTTTTTCATTGGCACTCGGTACAAAAAGTTCCAGGGTATGCGCAAGTTTTTCATGTAGGTTAAACGGACGTATATCAATCGTAAACTCACCGCTTTGAAGTTTGGAAAAGTCTAAAATGTCATTAATGATATGCAGAAGATTTTCACCGCTGTTATGGATAATATCCAGATATTTTTTCTGATTGGATGAAGTTACTTCATCCTGAAGCAATGTTACAAATCCTAAAATGGCGTTGAGCGGAGTACGAATTTCATGCGACATATTGGATAAAAAATAGTCCTTGGCCAAACCGGCTTCAACTGCGTTTTGTTTGGCATCGATCAAGGTGGTAACCTCATAACCGATCAGCATATATTCAATGATGTTCTGATGTAAATCACGGATAGGGACAATCGTCGTATCGACATAGAAATGATCACCGCTTTTTTTACGGTTCTTGAATGTCCCTTTGAATATCTGCCCTCGCCTGAGGATATGGCGCATTTCATGAAAAAAGAGTTCCGGCATATCCTGATGCTGAATAAGCGCATGCGTATTTCCAAGCAGCTCTTCTCTTGGAAATCCGCAAAGATCACATAACCTGTCATTGGCATAGATAATGATGCCTTCAATATCCGTTTTAGAAACAATGGCACTTTCATCCAGTGCCTTTTTGTACTCATTGAGCAGCTCAACATTACGTTCTATTTCACGATCTTTCTGATAGAGCGTATCGGTATGAAGTTTTAACACACTGGAAAAGTTCAAATCGAAGACATAACTGATCTCATCAAAAAGCTCTTTACTGTTGACATGTGAATCATAGGAGAAATCAATCATCGATTTTCTAAAATGCATGCAGAGGATAAAAAGTTCATCCACAGAAATATTTTGATCTTTAAGATAATTAAGGAGATCTTCAATAACCGGGCAATTGCCGATTTCCATCTTACCGTATATCACAGCAATAAAATAGTCAAACATTCTACCGCCATACTGATTCAAAAAAAATTCCGGTTTTATATTATGATACGTCAGTACCCTCTGCGGCGCATCATTATCCATCCAATTCTTTAAAATCGTCTTTTTTGCATTCTCAAAAATTGAGATCGTTTTGATCAGATGCGGAATTTTTTCTTTTAGCATGGCAGTTCTAAGTACAAATATTTCAGGCCGGATTGATCAGAAGATAACTTCCGACAAAAAGCAGCAGGGTCAGCACCAAATAGATCAATGCATTTGCCAGGGTATTGGCACTTTGACAACTGGTACAGGATTTATATTTCTTAACCTCATAGTCAGCATAGAAATAGTATCCGACGATCAACATAACTGTGAGAACAGAACCCCATATGGTAACGCTGTAGATCGTCTCCAGCAGTACTGTATCTGCAAAAAGAGGAGTGAGGAGTGCTAAAAACCCAATTAAAAGCAGCCCTTTGATGGCTTTGATAAAGTAATCCCGGTAAAAGACGGTAGGACACGCGCCGCTGGCACTCTCAACCAAACCGTATTCAAGGGCTTTCTCCACTCTTTGACGCTCTTGCTTGGAGAGTCTGTCAATAAATGTACTGCCATAGTTATAATCAATCTTGCGCTGGATGATTCGTGACAATCCCCCCTCGGTATCCATCGACTGCTGAACACCAAAACGATCCTGATAAATGATCTTGATCTTATCGTACCTTGTTACCTCAGCTGTCAGGTTATCGTAATAAAGCGTTTTTTCATGCTCTACAGTTGTACCGTTTTTACCGATAATGCGCGGGTTTATCAATTCTAAATAACCATTGTCATCTTGCCTGATAAGCACGACACTTGCCGGCATAGCAATCTGTATGGCACTCAAGGCCTCCAGCTGAAGTGAACGCATTGTATCTTTCATGTTGTCGATGATTTCTACAAGATCTTCATCAAAAATACGGATATCGGCTGAGGCGTGTCTTATCCTTGCATCGGGATAGGCAACAATTTCTTTAATCATAATAATACCTGAGGGGAATGGAAATTAATGGAGGGAGCGGCAGGTTAAACCTGCCACAGTGTCTTAATGACTTTTGCTTACAACGATCAACATTTTTATGTTGATGATCGTAAAACGGACAAATTGCCAAATGAGGTTTGTTCTCATCGATCTGGCAAATCTGCCAGGGATCATAACGGTTTGGTTCTGCGCTGATTTCGCAAAGTTGAGTTCTTCTGGTTTCATACTATTCCTTTTTCTTTTTTTATCGCTATTCTGGGATCAGTGTCCAGCCCGGCTTGAGCTGTGCTTTATGGATAAACATATAGTGAAGGATGTGCTTGATCCAGTGACCTGCAAGACCGATTTCACCAAATGTATAATCAGTATCACGACCCGTACCAGGGTAGGTTTCAAAGTCAGGAACAACCGGGAAGAC
>DAOWOG010000261.1 GCA_030642185.1 Helicobacteraceae bacterium
CGCAACATATGCTATAATAGTTTATGATTAAATCATTTCTGCATAAAGGGCTTCAAAAGTTCTATGAAAATGGTACGACAAAAGGTATTCAGTTTGAGCATGCCAAAAAGATAAAAATACGGCTCGCTGCGCTCGATACCGCATTTGAGATTGAAGACCTGCAATTACCGGGTTTTAATCTGCACCTTTTAAAAGGTGATAGAGCTGAAATCTGGTCAATTAAAATCAGTGGAAACTGGAGAATAACATTTCGTTTTGAAGATGGAGATGTTTATATAGTAAATTATGAGGATTATCACTAATGAAAATGCACACTCCGCCGCATCCCGGTGAATTTATAAAAGAAGTCTATCTAAACGAACTTCAGATCAGTGAAAGGAAAGTCGCTCAAAAATTAAAAGTTTCACCCTCGACATTGAACCGTTTAATCAAAGGACAAAGCAACCTTACTCCGGAAATGGCACTTCGTCTTTCCATAACATTGGGTAGAACGCCGGAGAGTTGGTTATTAATGCAAGATAATTATAGCCTGTGGTTGGTAAGCAAAGAGTTGAACCTGGACAATGTAGAAAAACTTAAAATACCGGCTTGAATTTAAAAAATAAAGGAGCGAACATCCTCCCTGTTAAAGCGTTGCAAAAAAAACTAACTGTTTCCCAAGTTTTACTTGGTATACCTATATAGACATTCGAAACAAATAATATGGCATTTTTCTGCGTATAACCTTAAGTATGCATCCCCAACAAGCTAGAGCTTGGGGACGAGAGATATTTAAAATAGGTATTATGTCCCCGGAATTAAATGCTTTCCATCATTTTCCACACTATTTCCCCACTTTTTTATAATAAATTTCATACAAAGGCAATATGTTTGACGTATAAACCTTTTGCAACCTACTTATTCTCAAGTTTCGTTTGGGAGTGAGAAGTGCCAAAAGGAGCCGTCTTGAGCTTTAAGTATAAACGCTCTATACTTACTATAAGTTAGATAAATAATTTACATAAGAAAGGATCTGTCATGAAAATACGTATCTCTATACTGTTGTTTCTCTCCTTGTTTATCATAGGTGTCGTCGGCTGTGGCGGCGGAGGAGGCGGAAGCTCACCGGGCGACAATACGCCTGTAGCAACATCCGTCAGTGATCTTTTTCCTGATGTGGATGAGGCGGCACTTATTAAAGACCCGCCTGCAAATAAAATCGAAACAGTGTCCAACGATACTGAGATACATACGACCCCCACCAAAAGCGACAAGGTGGAGACTACTGCTCAGATCATCAATGAGCCGGCAGACGGAAAAAGTATAACCCTTGACTCATCTGCAGATATTAACGATTCCCGTATCGGCCAGCCGCTTTTTGTCGATGGCACCTTCAAGGGAATGATCACTTCTGTCGGAACTTCGGGTGGTAGTCTAAAAGTAGGGCTGAAAGATGCAGAAAAACTTTCCGATGTTTATGACAGCTTTGATGTTACGTTCCGCAATGATGAGATCAAAAAGGCAGTGCAGCGCTCTTTGTCCGCTCAAAAAATAGCGGGACGGTATGACCATTTAAATGCGGAGCCTCTAAAGATCAGCGTTATTGAAAGACTGGCCTCTAACGCACGTGGAGTGACAAGTAATGAAGTTGTGCTTCGTATCGATATACCTGAAGGCTACTATATTCCTGTCGAGCCTCATACTCGCGGCTGTGATTTTTGGAATATGGACTGTACTGTTACTGTAGCTAGTGAAAAGAGTAAAAATATCGACTTAGGTAAAGAGTATGCCAGTTCCGGCATTACTTTTTCGACAAAAGGCAGCTACATCGAGATCGGTATCGGTGCGTATCTGAGAGCACATTACGATTATAATGCTATGTCTGCAGATGTACTTGACTTTGATCTTGCACAGAATGCCTATTTTAAATCAAATATGACCGTCAGTGTAAGCGGTGAGCTTAAGAAGGACTGGTCGACAACACTCAAGCTCATTGGAAATATTGATGTAGAGCTCAAGCATCCATACTCACTGGTGGCCAAAACCAGCGTCGTAGTCAATCCAAGTATTGTTTTTGGGATCGATGGCAAGATAACGGGTAAGATTGCTGCAAGTTCATATGTTGAACGTTCCGGTGAGATCCGCTTTGGATTTGACAGTACGGATATGTCGCATTACACTAACAATTCCATCAGATATACGCCGAAAAATGTCAACAAAGACGGTGTGACGATCAATATCGAAGCGGATGGAAATGCATTTGTCTTTCCGGCTATCACAATGCTTCCAAGTTTGAAGTTTATCAGGATCGCTCCCCCGATTACGCTTGTCTTTATTCGCAGTGGTATCAAACTCAATAATAATATAAATGGCAAGATAGAGACTGGATTTGTTGTTGAAAATGGAGGCGAAATAAAAGAAAACACTGCTATGGAAGCCAGTATGACAACCTCGCTGGAAGGGATTGTTCAGGGGCGGTGGTATGTAAGGATCTCTCCTGTTAACATCTACCGTACTCCTGACTACAGCGATATCTTTTCAACAGGCAAGCTTAATGTTTTAGAGTGGAAAGCACAACTGCTTAAAGCGCCAAAGATAATAGTCAAAGAAGATGCCAATGATCAAAATATCCGAAAGATCAGTTTCAGTGCCGATGAGAGCAAGGAGATCAATCCTAAACTCCACTTCTACTATACGATTGCCGATAAGAATGAGGCAAAGTATGATGTGAAAGTCGATGGCATCGAGAACCATACACCTGTATGGAAGATAGGAGATAAAGCCATCACTGTCAATGGCAACAAGATAGTCAAAGTCCGTTCAGTACTCTACAACAAAGATGTCTCCAGCTCAATCTGGTCATGGGGCACTTCAGTATCACAGCAGACTATGACAGAGATTGTAAACATGATGAAACCTGTCATTACACCAAAAAGCTCATCATTTGAGGATAGTCTTACCATTAATATATCCCAGTCACAGGGTTATGATATTTACTATAAGCTCAATGGCGGCAGTCCAATAAAATACAGCGGAGCATTTAACATCGATAAAACAACTGCGGTTGCAACATATGCCTCAGCCATGATAGATGGCAAGAAAGTGCTTTCGGAAGAAGTTAGTGCCAGTTATACGATGTGTGCGAGTGATGAAGAGCTTGTGGGTGGGGTTTGTGTTGCAAGCAGCAGTAGTTCAAGTTCTTCCAGTTCAAGCAGTAGTGATTCGAGTACAACTGATGAAAAGTGGAGCAACTGGCCAAATCCACAATGGTGTCCCAAGCAAAGCAGCGATGGGAGTCAGTGGAATTTTGTCGATTATGATGGAAACCCTTCAGAGAGCTTTACGACCATTTATCATGAAGATGCACCCACAGAAACGATATTGAATCTTGGAATTC
>DAOWOG010000073.1 GCA_030642185.1 Helicobacteraceae bacterium
ATTACTGCCAGACTGGTAGCGGACATGTATGAAAAGGCCGGCATTGACCGTTTAATTACGATCGATCTGCATTCCGGTCAGATACAGGGATTTTTTGATATTCCGGTAGACAATCTCTATGGTGCGATTATTTTTCAGGACTACATACAGCGTAAAAATCTGAGCAATCCTATTATCGCTTCTCCGGATATCGGCGGAGTGGCGCGTGCACGTTATTTTGCGAAAAACCTGGGTCTTGAGATGGTTATCGTTGATAAACGCCGCGAAAAAGCGAATGAATCCGAGGTCATGAATATTATCGGGGATGTAGAGGGAAAAGATGTCATTATGATCGATGATATGGTCGATACAGCCGGAACAATGGTTAAAGCTGCGGCCGCGTTGAAAAAAAATGGCGCTACTTCGGTAATGGCATGTGCTACTCATGCCGTGTTAAGCGGAAATGCCTATGCAAACCTTGAAGGCGGAGAACTGGATGAACTGATCGTCTCAAACTCTCTGGCTTCAAAACCAAGTGAAAAAATCAAAGTACTGACCGTTGCGCCTCTGTTTGCCGAAGTGATCCGTCGTGTATATCACAATGAAAGTGTCAACAGCCTCTTTACGTAGGCTGTTATTATTTAGAGGTACCCTTGAAACTAGAAAATATTAGAAACTTCTCCATTATAGCCCATATCGATCACGGTAAAAGTACGTTGGCAGATCGTATCATTCAGGAGTGCGGTGCAGTCAGTGACCGTGAAATGTCGGCACAGATGATGGATACGATGGATATTGAGCAGGAACGCGGAATCACCATCAAAGCGCAAAGTGTGCGTCTGGATTATGTCAAAGACGGCCAGCACTATATTTTGAACCTTATTGATACCCCGGGCCATGTTGATTTCAGCTATGAAGTGAGTAAATCACTGGCCTCATCGGACGGTGCGCTTTTGATTGTCGATGCGGCGCAGGGTGTTGAGGCACAGACCATTGCCAATGTTTATCTTGCCCTCGACAATGATCTCGAGCTGCTTCCGGTCATTAATAAGATTGACCTGCCTGCAGCGGAGCCGGAACGTGTCGCCGAAGAGATCGAACAAAGCATTGGGATCGATGCAACAGATGCATTAATGGTCTCTGCAAAAAAAGGGATCGGTATTCATGAACTGCTTAATGCCATTGTTGAGCGTATTCCTGCACCGCAAGGCGATCCGGATGCGACGACGAAAGCGATAATTTACGATTCATGGTTTGATCCGTATCTGGGTGCCTTGGCATTAGTGCGTGTCTTTGATGGGCAGATCTCAAAAAATCAGGTCGTCAAACTGATGAGCAACAATGAACAGCACCAGGTTCTGGATCTTATGTATCCGCATCCGCTCAAACGTCAGAAGACCAAGATGATCAAAAGCGGAGAGATCGGTATTGTCGTACTGGGGCTTAAAGAGGTCGGTACAGTAAATGTGGGTGATACCATTACAGATGCAAAAAACCCGACGGCAGAACCGGTAGGGACTTATGAACCGGCCAAGCCGTTTGTTTTTGCCGGACTCTATCCGATAGATACGGACAAATTCGAAGACCTTCGTGACGCACTTGACAAGTTGAAACTCAATGACAGTTCACTCAGCTATGAGCCGGAGACCTCAGTTGCTCTTGGGTTTGGATTTCGTGTCGGCTTTTTGGGTATGCTGCATATGGAGGTTATTAAAGAGCGACTAGAGCGTGAATTTAACCTTGATCTTATTGCCACGGCACCATCGGTTGTTTACCATGTTCATATGAATGACGGTTCGGTGATCGATGTGCAGAACCCTTCGCAATTGCCGGAGGTCAATTATATTGATTATATTGATGAGCCGTATGTCAAGGCGACCGTTATTACCCCGACAGAGTACCTTGGAAATGTCATGAACCTTGTGATCGGCAAGCGTGGTGTTCAGGAGAAGATGGACTATCTCAATGAAGAGCGTGTGCTGTTGGAATACTCCATTCCGATGAATGAGATCGTCGTTGATTTTTACGATCAGCTCAAGTCGATCTCCAAAGGATACGCAAGTTTTGATTATGATCAAAGCGGTTTTAAAAGGGGTGACCTTGTCAAACTCGACGTGCGTGTTGCCGGGGACGTTGTGGATGCTTTGAGTGTCATTGTTCCGCGTACATCGGCAGAATACCGTGGCCGTATTCTGGTGAAAAACATGAAAGAGATCGTACCGCGTCAGCTCTTTGAGGTCGCGATTCAAGCCTCTTTAGGGAACAAAGTCATCGCCCGTGAGACCATAAAATCAATGGGTAAAAATGTGACCGCCAAATGTTACGGCGGGGATATCAGCCGTAAACGTAAACTGCTGGAAAAACAGAAAGCCGGTAAGAAACGGATGAAGTCGATCGGAAAGGTCAATTTGCCTCAGGAAGCATTTATGTCCGTTTTAAAAATGGACTAAACGATTTTATGAAATGTCTGATATGTGAAAACTGGTCATTTTCACATATCTGTAGAACCTGTCAGCAAAATTACTTGACACCCTCCCTGTTTACCCGCAAAATTCTTGGAAAAATTCCGGTCCACTCTTTTTACAAGTACAGTGATATCGAAACACTTTTGCATACCAAACATACCGATCTGGGTTATTACATTTACACAATCCTTGCCAAAAATGCTATGAAAAAGTTTGCTGCAAATTTTGAGTATGAAGGGCCAGTGGCTGCCCTGGGAATCGATGATCACAGCCGTAACGGGTACAGCCATACGGCGCTGCTGGCACGGCAGTTGAAATCAAAAACCGTGACACCCTATTATGGTAAACTGCGAGCACAAAACCGTGAGAGCTATTCAGGGAAAAACTATCAGTACCGACTGCTTCATCCAAGAAATTTTGCATTAAAACCGTTTAAGGAAAAGGAAGTGATTTTAGTCGATGATATCCTGACAACAGGGTTGACACTGACGCAGGCGGCAGAGCTGCTGCATCGTGAAGGAAAAACGGTGCTTTTCTGTCTGACTTTGGCGGATGCGGATCAACGATAGTTTATATTTTAAACAATTTATATTTTTTATGAACAAATAAGCTATAATCAATCGGTAAAAAATTTAAAAAGGAAAATAAATGGATTTAATGAGTATGGCAACAGGTATGATACAAGAACAACTTGGAGACAGTGTAGACAGTTCAAATATCAGCGAGGGACTGGGTGCGCTGTTCAACAATGAGAACGGAGAGATGGATATCGGCGGACTTGTCGCCAATATGACAGCCAATGGCGGTCTGAGCAGTATTGTCGGTTCATGGCTGGGTGATGGTGATAACGATGCGATAGATATGGATGCTGTCAGTCAGATGTTTGACACGGACAAATTGGGTGCATTTGCTTCCAGTCTGGGGTTAAATATGGAATCTGCATCATCACTGCTCTCCGATACCCTTCCAAACATTGTTGATCAGGCAAGTTCAGGCGGTAATTTGCTTGATAGTATCGGCGGTTTGGACGGTGCACTTGATTTTGCCAAGAAATTCTTTTAAGACAGAGAGATAGATATGAAAATATTTTTATTATTGATGATCAGCGCTGTAATGATGTTTGCAGCCATTAATGTTAATACCGCCTCAAAAGAGGAGTTGATGAGTATTAAAGGTATCGGTGAGAAAAAAGCTGCTTCGATCATGAAGTACAGAAAAACACATAAGATCAAAAATCTGGATGATCTGAAAAATGTGTCGGGTATCAGTACCGCTACGATTAATAATATCAAACATGATGTGAAGTCCGGAGATAAAAAAGCAAAAAAAGGCACTGCTTCCAAAAAGAGTTCCGGCAAAAAAGATGCTAAAAAGAGCACGGGTAAAACAGCAGACAGCAAAACGAAAAAAACGACAGCTTCAGGCAAAGAGAAGAAAAAATCAAAAAACAAAGCTGAGAAGAAGTCAAAAAATAAAAAAGACAAAAAAGACAAAAAAGCAAAAACTAAAAAATCAAAAAAAGAGAAGAAACAGAAACATTAATAATTCTAACAAGCACCTTTAATAAGGTGCTTCTGTGCTTAAGCGCATATCCACAATAGCCCGTCCGATAGTAAAATGGTATAAAATCTGAAAACGGTTATCTTTAAGCCCCAAAAGCCTATGCATGACATCATCCAAAAAGCAGCCGATGCCGGTAGCACTGAGATTTAGCGAAGTGGCTTCAAGATAGAGCTGTTGGCCGATGGCACCGCACTCCCAGTAAAGCTCCTTATAGCGATTGGCTCCATACGTTGTCATCTGATCTTCAAATTCACAGAGCATCCCAAGCGAAAAGGCACTATCTGAAGCAATATCCTGACTGCATGCGATAAATTTGGCTTGCGGCTGAAAATTTCCGGCTTCAAGCAGAAAAAGGCCGGGTTCAATTTCCTGCCATAAAAAGTCCTTTCGTGTAGCACTCTGAAGTGTTTCTCGATGTTTTTGATTACGAACAAGCAGATAGAGCCCCGCTGTTAATGTTTCAACCTGATGAATAAACAGTACAAGATGTGTCGAACTCTCTCTGCCTTCAAACGGATCTTTAACACTCTGCATCAGGTTCATAAATGCATCTTTACTGATTGCAGCACGTCCAAAATCCATTGCCTGTGCACTTCGGCGTTTAAGGATGACCTCCTTGGCGCTTTTGTCACATTCGCGTTCTGAGAACGGTTTTGTATAAGAATGCAGTTGTTGCTGCTGGTCTGTATGCGTAGCACGTTCTATCAGTTCTATTTCTTCCCAGTATTGGTGTGCCGGACTGAGCTGATTGGCTTTGCCATGATAGCGTGACGGAAGTGATGAGATAAGGGACGTTAAATCGGGTTGAGTGACTGATTTTGGCGATATAAGCAGAAGCATATCGGAAACCTCTTTCTCTTTGGCAATATACCGCTCTTGCTGATCGAGTCCAAGCAGACGGTCCAGATCATCAATCCTGACGGTATCGATCCGCTCTGTTTTCCAAAAGTTCAATTTGGCACTGATCTCAACGGCACGCTGCGCATGGCCGGCATCAAGCTGTGTATAGCGAAAAGCGCGTTCCCCGTATTTCCACACTTCCCGCCAGAGTATGGAACTGATACCGAGTAACAGCGTCCCATGCGGCAGCTGATTCCAAAAATCAGTTTCGAATGTGGCCAAAATTTCCAGCGCATGCTCTTTAGGGGCATAGTGGACAATAACGCTATGCTCGCTGATCCCATCTATCGGCGGAAGGATAAGTGTCGCTTCACTCGGATGAAGATTGCCGCTTGAAGCATTGCAGCGAAGTGCCCAGCGATCGCTGCCGATACTTTTCCATGCAGCAAGACCCAGTGAAAACTGCAGGAGTTGTGAAAGTGACTCCATAGTAAGCGAAACCGGCTTATGCTCTTGAAAGATCTCAGCATAGGATGGCGAAGGCGTTTGCGAGACAATCGGTAGCCTAATCAGCTCACTTCCCTCATAGCGGCGAAAAGGCTCTGGCTGGCTGGACCAGTCCATATATCCCAATGAAGCTGCATAGCGGTTTGGATGATGTTTGGTCCGTTCATGGTAGTCAAAGACGATTTGAGTATTTTGCATAGTGCGATTGTGCGGTTATTTGTGTAAAATACACCTTTAAATAAAGTACTAAGAGTGAGAATTATGATAACCCCTTCTACCTACGCCGAGATCACACATTATATAGATGAAGAAAAAACTTTTGTTTTTGTAATAGAAGACAGTTTTGTCACAATAGAAGAGTTTATAACCCAGCCGGATCAATTTTTCCCGATTCTATTTAAAAATATGGAAATTGAACCGGAAAAAATTCTGCGTATCGAGATGGAGCTTGATGAGGTCAGGCGTCTGTTCGCCGAGGAGATTGAAGAACTGCCGTTAATGGTCATTATCGATAAAGGGATGTTTGAGGGAGCCATGCCGCTTTCCAAAATCAGAAAAATGGCAGATGCTTTATGAAAAAGCTCTTCCTTCTCCTGATTTTTCCTGCACTGCTTTTTGCCGAGATGCTGAAAGTCGGAGAAAGTATCGAGCCTCGAAGCTTGAACGATCAGTTTGACCGTGCCTACAGTCTGGAGTCTCAGCAAAATCTTGTAGTAACCTGGGACAAGGCAAGCACACAAAGTGCCAATATTTTTTTTGATGCTTACCCTCAGCTGCTCGAAAACAATACAACAGCAATGCTGGTGGACGTTTCAACAACACCATCAGGCATTATGAGTCTGTTTGTCCTTCCAAAAATGCGCAGTTTCAGCCATCCGATTCTACTTTCATATGACAAAGACTTTAACCTCTTGCTCCCCTACAAAAGCGGTTACCTGACACTGCTGAGACTCAAAGATAGACACATTATAAAAATAGAGTTCATCGAAGATGAAGCGGCACTAAAAGATGCCTTTGAATAGGTGTCCTCTTTACATTTCATCAAAACCTAACAATAATTTATACTTCGGAGCTTCTTATGCAACGCCTAGTTCTTACTCTTATATTCCGGGGACATAATACCAATTTAAAATAATTCCGCTACAATTTAAGTATGGCACGCATAGCA
>DAOWOG010000108.1 GCA_030642185.1 Helicobacteraceae bacterium
TATCCTGGCGTGGGCCCAAACCGGAAAGAGGTTCTTCTGAAGTGGGATGACCGCCACTGTTTTTGCCCTCAGAAGGTGAAAAAAGTGTATAAAGCATTAGGACTCTTTTTTGTCGTCATTGTACTAAAAATCATAAAAAAGAGAAAATATTGGTTTTCTCAAAAAAATGCTTGACATATAGACCTTAAATGACTATAATTGCGACTCGATTTCATATGCCGACATAGCTCAGTTGGCTAGAGCAGCTGATTTGTAATCAGCAGGCCCGGGGTTCAAATCCTCGTGTCGGCACCATGTGATTTCGAACTATTAGAAACAGTGTTAGACCAGATCAATACAAACAAGATGGTGAGATAGTCAAGTGGCCAACGACGGCAGACTGTAAATCTGCTCCCTATGGGTTCAGAGGTTCGACTCCTCTTCTCACCACCATCAATGATGACGCGGGCGTAGCTCAGTTGGCTAGAGCGTCAGCCTTCCAAGCTGAGGGTCGAGGGTTCGAGTCCCTTCACCCGCTCCATTGAAACTGTATTATCCTTCTGGGAGCTGAAGTACAATACAATTTACTTCTTCTTACGATAACTATCGTTTAGTTACTGCACTCACACTAATATTATTTATATTTTATGTATAGCTATTTGCATGTATGCGAATTTTCTCACATGGCTCAGAGGTAGAGCACTTCCTTGGTAAGGAAGAGGTCCCGGGTTCAATTCCCGGTGTGAGCTCCATTTTTTTAAGAGTGCAACGATGGATCCTGAAACAGATTACGGATTGGTTTCAGGATTTATTTTCGCATAAGCAATAATTGAGTACTTATTGGGTATAATTCCATTTCTATTCAACAAAAAGTCGGAGGAGACTACTATGGCAAAAGAAAAGTTTGAACGTAATAAACCCCACGTTAACATTGGTACCATCGGTCATGTTGACCACGGTAAAACGACACTGACAGCAGCAATTACAGCGGTACTTGCAACTAAAGGCGGTGCTGAGCTGATGGATTACGATCAGATCGATAACGCTCCTGAAGAGCGCGAGCGTGGTATTACGATCGCTACTTCACACGTAGAGTATGAGACGGATAAGCGTCACTATGCACACGTTGACTGTCCAGGTCACGCGGATTATGTTAAGAACATGATTACCGGTGCTGCTCAGATGGACGGTGCTATTCTTGTTGTTTCTGCAGCGGATGGCCCAATGCCACAAACACGTGAGCATATTCTTCTTTCTAAGCAAGTAGGTGTTCCGTACATCGTTGTCTTCATGAACAAAGAAGATATGGTTGACGATGAAGAACTTCTTGAGCTGGTAGAGATGGAAATCCGTGAACTGCTTGATCAATACGATTTTCCGGGTGATGACACTCCCATCATAACCGGATCAGCTCTTAAAGCGCTGGAAGAAGCCAAAACCGGTACGCTTGGTGAGTGGTCAGAAAAAATTGTCAAACTTATGGACGCGGTAGATACGTATATCCCAGAGCCGGAACGTGAAACAGATAAAGACTTTCTAATGCCTGTTGAGGATGTATTCTCAATCTCTGGTCGTGGTACGGTTGTAACCGGTCGTATTGAGCGTGGTCAGGTTTGTATTGGTGAGTCAGTTGAGATCGTTGGTATCAAAGATACTCAGTCTACTACGGTAACCGGCGTTGAAATGTTCCGTAAAGAGATGGATTGTGGTGTAGCCGGTGATAACTGTGGTGTTCTTATCCGTGGTATCGATAAAGACGCTGTTGAGCGTGGACAGGTTCTTTGTAAGCCGGGTTCAATTACTCCTCACACAACATTTACTGCTGAGATCTATGTTCTTAGTAAAGAAGAGGGTGGTCGTCATACTCCATTCTTTAACGGTTACCGTCCACAGTTCTACGTTCGTACAACAGATGTAACAGGTGCAATCACTCTACCAGAAGGTACTGAGATGGTTATGCCAGGTGATAATGTAAGCATCAATGCTGAACTTATCGCTCCGATCGCAATGGAAGAGGGAACGCGTTTCGCAATCCGTGAAGGCGGTCGTACAGTTGGTGCGGGTGTCGTTGCTAAAATCATCAAGTAATTGATGTCGCCTCCTTTGGGAGGTGAATTTATACTTAGGTTAGTATTATGAGAGAAAATATCCACATGGGTTGTGAGAAGTGTACACGTCGTAACTATCACACCACAAAAAATAAAAAAACGCATACAGAGAAATTTACTGTGCGTAAGTACTGCAAATGGTGCCGTGAGCACACTATGCATAAAGAGATGAAATTATAATTTCATTTCATTTTTCGTACGGCATCGGAAGTAAATTCCGCTACCTGCGTTAACACTGGGTTTGCTCACGCAGCAGGCTCACGACACTAGTGTCTTAAAGCAACAAGTTGCTTGGGCTTCCTGCCGAAGGAAACTCAGCGTTAGCGTAGTAATTGGAGCTTGCTTCAATTGCGTTATAAATAAAGGCGAGTAGCTCCAATGGTAGAGCGCCGGATTCCAAATCCGATGGCTGGGGGTTCGAGTCCCTCCTCGCCTGCCACTTCATAATGACATTTTCAATTAATGCAGCCAGACGGCTTTATTACTTGTAAATGGTAAGAGGAAATAAAATGAAAGCAACAATTAGCAGTTATATCAGAAACTCCCGATCGGAGTTATCAAAAGTAATTTTTCCAACCAAACCGCAGGTTAAACAGGCCTTTTTTGCTGTCTTCCTGGTTGTGACATTTATCTCAATCTTTTTGGCACTGGTTGACCTTATCATGTCTTCATCACTTTCAGCAATTTTAGGTTAGGAAGTTTAGTATGGCACATGAATGGTATTCGATACAGACGTATGGCAGTGAACGTAAAGTCAAAGAGGCGATCCTTAATCTGATCGAAGAGCACAAGCTTCAGGATATGATTGCTGAAGTGATCGTTCCGACGGAAGATGTGATTGAAGTCAAAGATGGAAAGAAAAAAATCAGTGAACGCTCACTCTATTCAGGGTATGTTTTTATCAACCTTGATTTGACTACCGAGATTCAGCATATGATTCAGTCGATTCCAAAAGTATCCGGATTTATCGGTGAGGCAAACCACCCGACACCGCTGAGCGAAAACGATATCAACGTCATCCTCGATCGTGTTGCAAACCGCGCAGCGCCGAAACCTAAAGTCTTTTTTGACATGGGTGAAATGGTACGTATTATTGATGGTCCGTTTGCGAATTTTACCGGAACAGTGGATGAGTATGATCTTGAACACGGAACATTGAAACTCAATGTCTCTATTTTCGGACGAAGTACACCGGTTGACATCGCCTATACACAAGTCGAAAAAATTATCTAAACCAAACTAAAAGAAAGGAAGCACAATGGCAAAAAAAGTTATGGATTATATCAAGCTTCAAATTGAAGCTGGCAAAGCAAATCCGGCACCTCCAGTAGGTCCGGCACTTGGTCAACGTGGTGTTAACATCATGGAATTCACCAAAGCATTTAACGAAAAAACGAAAGATAAGATGGGGTTCAAAATTCCTGTTGTCATTACAGTTTATACTGATAGAAGTTTTACGTTTGTTACAAAGCAGCCACCGGCGTCTGCACTGCTTATGAAAGCTGCAGGACTTAAAAAGGGTACAGACAACCCGCTTTTAAACAAAGTCGGTAAGATTACCAAAGCACAGCTTATGGAAGTTGTAAAAGCAAAAATTGAAGACCTCAATACAGACGATGAAGAGATGGCAGCAAATACGCTAGCCGGATCAGCACGTTCAATGGGAATCGAAATCGTAGACTAAATTACGGTTATCATCATCGACCGCAATGATGTAAAAAGACTGCGGCAGATTTAATATGGAGAAATCAAATGGCTGGTAAGCGTTATAAACAATTAAGTGAAAAAATTGACAATACAAAATCATATGGTGTAGATGAATCTTCAACACTGATCAAAGAGTTGAAATCAGCGAAATTCGATGAAACAATTGAGATCGCGATGAACCTCAATGTTGACCCTCGTCATGCTGATCAGATGGTTCGCGGTGCTGTTGTGCTTCCAAACGGAACAGGTAAAACTGTACGTGTTGCAGTATTTGCGAAAGGCGCTAAAGCAGATGAAGCTAAAGCTGCCGGTGCAGATATTGTGGGTACTGACGATCTTGTTGATCAGATTAAAGAGGGCATTTTCAACTTCGATGTTGTTGTTGCTGCGCCTGACTGTATGGGTCTTGTAGGTAAAATCGGTCGTATTCTTGGACCAAAAGGCCTAATGCCTAACCCTAAGACGGGTACAGTTACTCCGGATGTTGCTACTGCTGTTAACAATGTCAAAGGCGGTCAGGTTGCATTTCGTGTTGACAAAAAAGGCAATATTCATGCCGGTATCGGAAAAGCAAGTTTTGACGCTGAAAAAATAGCAGAGAATATTACTGCATTTATCTCAGCGATCAACAAGCAAAAGCCTGCTTCCGCCAAAGGACGTTACATTAAAAATGCAGCGCTCTCTTTGACAATGAGTCCTGCAATCAAACTTGATCTGGCTGAATTGGCAGATATTAAATAATTTACTTATTTTAAACGGGACTTTGGTCCCGCACAAGAATTCTTTAAAATTTTTATTTTTTAATCATTGGATTAACAAGTAAAGGTTTTCATTTGAGAATCTGGATTTTATGGACTAAAGACAGTTGGGGGTTTCTGCAGAGTTTGCAGTAAGCTTAATCGGCCTTTCCCGCCCCTCTTGAAGTTAAAGTCTGGAAAGGAGAATATATATGCTTAAATCTAGAAAAGCTGAACTGATCGCTGAACTCAGCGAATCATTTGAAGGTAAAGCAGCGGTTGTTATCTGTGATTACAAAGGTCTGACAGTTCCACGACTGGAGGTACTTCGTAAAGCGGCACGTGCCAAAGATACAAAAGTTCAGGTTATTAAAAACAGCTTGGCGACTATCGCTCTTGGCAATGCAAAAATGACAGGTCTGGAACTAAAAGATACCAATATCTTTATCTGGTCTGACGATGTTATCTCTGCATCAAAAGTTGCTGCTGATTTTGCAGAAGACAATGATAATGAAGATAAATTCGTTATCAAGGCAGGTTACCTTGACGGTGAAGTTGCTGATGTTGCAAAAATTGAAGCGTTTGCAAAACTTCCGGGACGCGAAGAGCTGCTTGGAATGCTTGCTGCTACATGGATGGCTCCAATTACCAACTTGGCAATTGGCATCGATGCGCTTAGACAAAAAAAAGAAGCTGAGGCGTAAGCCTTTCTTCAAAAAGTCTTTTCAGACTTTAACGATGCAATCGCATCAAAATGAAAATAAAATTATAATGGAGAAACATTATGGCTGTAACTAAAGAAGACGTATTAGAATTTATCTCTGGTCTTTCAGTTCTTGAGCTTTCTGAGCTTGTAAAAGAATTCGAAGAAAAATTTGGCGTATCTGCTCAACCTGTAGCAGTTGCCGGCGGCGCTGCTGCTGAAGCTGTTGAAGAAAAGACAGAATTTGATGTTATTTTGACTGATGTTGGTGCTAAGAAAATCAACGTTATTAAAGCAGTACGTGCATTGACTGGTCTTGGTCTCAAAGAGGCAAAAGAAGCATCAGAGGGTACACCTTCTACCATTAAAGAAGCTGTTGATAA
>DAOWOG010000277.1 GCA_030642185.1 Helicobacteraceae bacterium
TAATATCGTTATAAAAGACCTTGACGGTGTTGTATATACCATCACGGATGACACTTTGCAATGCAGCGTGATCTCATCCGACCAGGCCAATGGCATTAACGTCGGCAATGGAATGAGTGTCAAGATCGGTTCAGGGAGTGAGACAATCATTTCAGGTATTCCTCCTAAACTTGAAGATGCAGCCAAAAAGTGTCAAAATAGATGTCATTATCTACAGCTCGACAGAAGTAACCGTTGTACCGATGGCAAATTTCGACGATCTTCTTTAAAATATTTTTCTCCCATGCATTTGGATGGGAGACTTTAGCAGAGGTTGAGAGATTGCTTTATTTAGAGTCAGGTGTTTAATAGTAAGTTAATATTTCACAGTTTTATAACCTGGTATTTAATATTAAATATATTATGCAACCTCTTAAAACCCCATTTTTCCCAAAACAATATCATTATGATCAACATATCGGTCACATCTACTGCCGCCAAGGTTAAGACATATCTCCTGCCATGCTCTGGTATGCCCGTCACTGCGGCTTCTATGACCGCGCAGAAACATCAAGGCATGGGCGTACTCATGGGCCATCACATCATCCAGGATATAGTCAAATGATTCTTTGATCCGTTTTTTATTGATATAAACCTTGATCCTGCCCTGCTTCTCTAACACCGCTGCACCATATAGGTTTGAGGGCATCTTATCCGAGATAATCAGAGGGACTTTGAAATCGATGCCATAATGGAATCGGATACGCTCGATGATCTTTTCTTCTTTAGCATCTATTTCAGCTTGAACCTGTATAGATACAGGTCTCGAGTCAAAGCGGTAGTCAGTGTAGATATTGGTCAATAAAAAGATAAGCGCTGCTAACATGATAGCAGCAAATATATACTCCATTTTCTTTAAAAGCATAGAAGGATTATTGCGCTTATATTAATCAGAGAGATAGTACTCAACGGTAGAAACAACACGCACTTTTTTGATATGCGGATTATTTTTATCCCGCTGTGAGATGCTGAACTGTCCCTGTGACGCCCGTTTGATTTTTCCCAACTGTGAATCAGAATCTTTGGCAAACTTTTGAGCCACCTCTCGTGCTTTATTGGTGGCTTCCTCAATCATGTCCGGCTTCACTTCATTGAGTCTCGTAAATATATACTCTACCTGATTGCGATAGGGATCACCGCTAAAAGCGATCCCCTGTTTACCAAGTGCAGCCAATTGATTCATTACCGCTCTGGCTGCATCAATATTTTTGGAATACACTGTAATGATCTGATTGGCCGTGTAGCGGTAGGTGACGGGACGATCATTGCCATACGATTGAGCTACTTTATCGCGAACCGTCGGCTGAGAGAGCGTGATCTCATCTTCACTGATTCCCTGTGCTTTTAAAAAGCCGACAATAACATCTCTGTCATGTTCGAGTGATTTATAGAGCTTGCCCAAATCATTATCAGCAGCACTGAATTGAATCGGCCAGATAACGATATCAGCCTTATACTCTCTTTCCGAGAGTCCTTTGACACTGACTGTGCGTTCGAAAAGTTTGTATTTGATGGCGCTTGAGCCCAAAAAATATCCAAGGGAACTCAAGCCCAAAAAGATAAAAAAACCTAAAATAAATGCGCTTTGGCGTGATTGTGGCATAACTGGCCTTTAATGGAAAATAGTCGATATGGTAATATACACAAATTTGGATAATGACGTATTATCACTCCGGTATCTTGTATAATAACACTGTTCAAAAGGAGTCAGAATGGATAGCTACGACCTCATTGTTATCGGCTCCGGTGCGGCGGGTATGATGAGTGCCATTACCGCTGCCCGTCTGGGAAAAAAGGTTTTACTGCTGGAAAAACTTCCGAAGCTGGGTGCCAAACTGAAGGCGACCGGCGGCGGCCGCTGCAATCTGACCAATACGCTTGAGAACGAGGACTTCATGGCGCGTTTCGGACGTGAAGGCCGGTTTATGACACCTGCTTTGAAGGCGCTTGATTACAAAGAACTGATCTCTTTTTTTGCTGAGATCGGTGTTGAAAGCCATATCCCCGACGGATTTAGGGTATTTCCGGTTACACATAGCTCACAGACCATTATCACTGCACTTGAAGAGGAGATGAACCGATGGGGCGTTGAGATTTTATGTTCGCAGCGGGCAGAGAAACTGGAACACGATGGAGAAAAAGTCACCGGAGTCAGTACACAGATAGGCACATATTTGAGTTCAAATGTCGTGATTGCCACAGGTGGGCTTGGTTATCCTACACTCGGTGCTGACGGTGACGGCTATACACTGGCAGAATCCGTCGGGCATAAAGTAACGGAACTCTATCCGGCGATGATGCCCCTGCGCACCAAAGAGACCTGGGTGGCCAACTGCCGCTCAGATACCATTGCCAAAGCTGAACTGCGTGTCAATCTTCCCAAAGCGAAAAAACTTCGGGCCAAAGGTGATCTGATTTTTACCGCCTCCGGTATTCGCGGTCCGGTCGTACTCGATTTTGCCAGAGAGATCACGCCCCTTTTACACAAATATGGTGAAGTTCCTCTGCTCATCAATTTAACAAAAGGGATGAATGAAGAAGAGATACAAGTGCATCTAAAAAACGAGATTTCCAAAAACCCGCAGAACAGTGTTCTTGAGAATCTCGGCACCCTTCTGCCCCTTCCACTTTCGCGTGAACTCTGTCAGATAGCAGGTGCAGAACCTTCTCACAAGTTCAATAAACTTCCCGGCAAACAGCGCAACGCTCTTATCAAGCTGCTTGCATGGACCCCGCTGACGGTCATCGGGCATGACGGATTTAAAATGGCCATGATTACCCGAGGCGGTGTCTCACTTAAAGAGATCCGACCGGAAACCATGCAAAGCAAGCTTATCAAAGGCCTCTTCTTCTGCGGTGAGATCATGAATCTTGATGGCCCCTGCGGCGGATACAATCTGCAGTGGGCCTTTGCCAGCGGTTTTTTGGCCGGGCACCTTGGAGAGTCAAGGTAATTTCAGATACACCTCGGTGAACTTATCAACCGGCAATGCAGCATCAAATAAAAAGCCCTGCAGCCCATCACAACCCATCGATTTCAATGTTTCTGCCTGTTCGTTCGTTTCAACACCGGCGGCTATCACCCTTTGTCCGAAACCATGCGCTGTTTTGACGATATCTACGCAAAGTGCCCTGGCCTCGGATCCATCCATCATACGCCGTGTCAGCTGATAATCAATTTTGATGGTATCGATACGAAACCGCTCCTGATAACCGTCCGTA
>DAOWOG010000311.1 GCA_030642185.1 Helicobacteraceae bacterium
CAAAAAGAAGTCGATCAGATTAGAGCGGAGGTAGAAGAGGAAGGACTGGACCGTTTTGAAGTACAACGTGCTCTAATGCATTATGAAGAGATGCTTCCTGAAAAATATCGCGGAAGAAATGAACGCCTGAATGAGAGGTTCAATGATGGAAAATGAGAAAAACAGACTATTAAAGATCAGTATTCTGCGGTATGATCCTCACGTAAAAGGGGACAAGCCACGTATCGTAACTTATGAGATTGAAGAGGCACCCGGTATGACACTCTTTATTGTTCTCAACGACATTCGTGAACATTATGATGCATCGCTCAAGTTCGATTTTGTCTGCCGTGCCGGTATCTGCGGCAGCTGTTCCATGCTTATTAACGGACGTCCGGGACTGGCATGTCGAACACTGACCTCAAAACTCGATACAGAAATCTTGCTTGCACCACTTCCATTTTTTGAATTGATCGGTGATCTCTCAATCTATACCGGGAAGTGGATGCGGGGCCTCAACGAACGTCTGGAAACCTGGATACATGATAATGAAGAGATCGATATTAATCAACTTGAAGAGCGAATGGAACCGGAGAGGGCTGAAGAGATCTATGAACTTGACCGCTGTATTGAGTGCGGTTGTTGTGTTGCCGGATGCGGAACGATACAGATGAACAATGATTTTGTCGGAGCGGTGGGTTTAAACAAGATCGCACGTTACCGTCTCGATCCGCGAGATAAGCGAACGGATGAGGATTATTATGAGCTTGTCGGAGATGAAGATGGGGTCTTTGGCTGCATGACACTGCTTGGCTGTGAAGATGTCTGTCCCAAAGATCTGCCGCTGCAGTCCAAGATCGCCTATCTTCGCCGTAAAATGGTCTCGATGGGGAAATAGTTAGATATTAAGCCGAATACCGACAGGACAGTGATCTGAACCATTGATATCCTGTAATATGAATGCATCTTCAAGGTATTCTGCCAGATCATCCGAGATAAAAAAGTAATCGATCCTCCAACCGACATTTTTGGTACGGGCACCGGAGCGGTAGCTCCACCAGCTGTACTCCTCTTCAATATCACCGTGTACATAACGAAATGTATCGATATATCCGTGATCAATAAGCTTGTCGATCCAGGCACGCTCTTCCGGGAGAAAACCGGATGTCTTTGCATTGGATTTCGGATTTTTGAGATCAATCTCCTTATGGGCGGTATTGACATCACCGCAGATGATGACAGATTTACCCTCATCGCGCAAAGCATCGCAATAGATCAAAAAATCATCATAAAATTTCATTTTATGTGCAAGACGTTCTTCATCTTTTTGACCATTTGGAAAATAGACATTGAAGAGCACAAAATCATCATAATGTTTCTCAACAATACGTCCTTCATTACCTGTGTCTATATCGTTACGGGTAAAGGTTTGTGAACTTTGCAAGGCACTGAATGTCATTGTTCCCGAGTAGCCTTTCTTCTCAGCACTGTTTACAGTGGTGTCAGTATACGCATAGTCAAACAGTGCTTGCGGTATTTGATCTTGTGTTGCTTTGATCTCCTGCAGACAGAGAATGTCGGGTTGACGTTCGTCGATCCATTTAAGGGCTTCTTTGTTGGCGACAGCACGTATGCCATTAACATTCCAGGAGATGATTTCGATTGATTCTGACATGGTGTTTCCTGTAAAGAGTAAAAGGGAGTCCAAGCGGGACTAAAGTCCCACTTCCGAAATAGAAGTTATACGAAGTTTACGTTAGCAACGTGGTGCTGAAGACCAAGTTCTTCCGGTGTACAGCCAAGTGCAAGACCGACCATCTGCTGCATGTGCAGTACCGGCATCTCAATTTCACGGCCTACGGCCTGTCCGGCATGTTCATATTGCGTATCAAGCTTCAGGTGACATAATGGACACGGCGTTACCATCCAGTCTGCATCTTGATCCATTGCACCTATCAGGGCATTACCGGTTAAGATAGCAGCCGTTTTAGGCGCTTGAAGCTCTACATGGAAACCACAGCATTTGTTTTTCTCTTCATAATCAACATTATGACCGCCGCAAGCGATGATCAGGTCGTCAAGTGAAGTAGGGTTGTACGGGTTCTCCGGTGAGTTGTGAGACTCATTTTGAAGTTCAGACGGGCGAATGTTGTGACAGCCGTAAAAAGGAGCAATGTTAAATTGGCTTAGCGGTGTAACAACTTTTTCTTTAATCTTATCCAGACCAAAGTCATCGATGATCGCATACAAAAAGTGTGTGATTTGCGAAGTACCTTTGTACTCCAAACCAACTTCTGCAAGCTTTTCATTGACACGTGCTTTGAGTTCAGGATTGCTGTCAAGGCGATGTTTTGTCATTGCCGTGTTAAGTTGGCAGGTATTACAGATGGTGACCATGGTCATACCGCGTGATTCTGCATAGCAGATATTGCGTGCATTGAGGACCAGTGACAAAAAGTCATCATAATCCTGCAGGTGCGAAGCGCCGCAGCAGCTTGCTTCACTCAACTCTACCAGCTCGATACCAAGTTTTTCGGCAACTGCGTAAGTAGACATCAGTTGTTCCGGTGTACTCTCTTTAGCCGTACATCCGGTAAATAGTGCATATTGTAATTTTCCCATGTCGGCGCTCCTTAATACTTCGATGTTGATGATGATTTGACAAGTTTCTTGATCTCATCAAGCTTGTCTGATTTCGGCATATTCCATGGAAGAACAATTTTGCCTTTTTTGAACATTTTGATCGCAACCGGTACATGTTTCAATACCCCGATATTTCCTTCGGAGTAGCGAACGAGTTCACCTTCATCCAGGAGACCGTGTTTCTTGATTGAGTGCGCAAATCCGACAGCGTGGCGTTCAGCGACTTTATTAACAGAGACACCCTCGGTAAAGAGCATGTTGTGCAGTCTTGTGATCTTTTCGATCGGATTGATATCTTTTGGACACGCTTCTGCACATTCAAAACATTTCACACAGTCCCAGACACCTTGTGCAGGTGC
>DAOWOG010000233.1 GCA_030642185.1 Helicobacteraceae bacterium
AGTGTTGAAATTAAACATGAGCATGCTCAACGTTTTATCTCCATTCAGACCAATGTCCACAGCACAGATCTTAATACCTTTGTTGAGCGGATTGAGAGCCGAATTAACCATGATGTTGTTCTGCCGGCGGGTTACAGACTGGAATACGGAGGAGAGTTTAAAAATCAACAGCGTACCATGGCACGTCTCTCCGTTGTTATCCCTATTGCACTGATCATTATATTTATGATCCTCTTTTTCACCTTTCGTTCCATCAAGCAATCGGCTGCCGTTTTTGCAACACTTCCACTGGCACTGACAGGAGGTGTTTTAGGACTCGATCTCACCCAAAACTATCTTTCTGTTCCTGCGTCCGTCGGTTTTATCGCTCTACTGGGAATTGCCGTACTCAACGGTGTCGTCATGGTAAGCTACTTTAATGAACTTGTTAAAAGTATGCCGCTCGAAGATGCCGTGATAGAAGGTGCAAAAAGACGCCTCAGACCGGTACTGATGACCGCATTGATCGCCGCATTCGGGCTGGTACCGATGCTCTTTGCGACAGGACCGGGTTCGGAGATCCAAAAACCGCTTGCCATCGTTGTCATTACGGGTTTGATCAGTTCTACGATTCTGACACTGCTCATCTTGCCGATTCTTTATCGGCGGATCGAAATGAAAAGGCATGCGGAAACGTAATCTTCCGGTGTTGGCTGGTTAAAAACTGTAATCCAGTCGAACGACATATCGATTGAATTTTTCAACATCGAGATCAACCGGTGATTTGTCTATATCGAAATTTGCGAAGATCCCCTCAAGGTAGAGATGATCTGTAATATCATAAGTAATAATAACATCCTGCTCATTAAATCCCAGTGTGCTGCTTGACTCAAGATCTCCATAAATGTATTCGATGACAAGACCGTCAGCTCCCCAGTCATTCAAATCCACTCCGCCGCCGATACGATAACTATATACATCTTCACCCGGAGCAGCTTCGGATACAAAACCTATCGTACTTTCATCCAGTGACGTATAATACGGCCCGCCGCCAAAACCATCTGTGATAGAATTTTCGCCATCGACGAAAGCATAATTAACCGCACCGGAAAGAAAGAGCATATTATAATCAAGTATCGCCAATGCACCGAGTACATCGCCCTCGACATGGGAATTCTTTATTTCTTTGATCGTGGAGCCTTGTAAACCATACTCAATATGAAATGCATCGGTAAACGTGATCTCGCCAGCTGCTTCGGCATAGACAATGTCACTCATCTGATCAACATGGTAGTACCAGAGTGATATATCATTGACATTATTGATGACATATTGCAACGATGCACCAAAAGCACCGTCACTCATCTCACCATTTTGAGAATTTTCGAACAGTTTTTTGTATTGATCCTGATCTTCACCCGAATCAAATCCGGCCCAGCGCGTCAGGTACATCGCCTGTATTTTCCATGAATCTGTCACATCAAAATGGCTCCATACCCCCTCGAACGTGTTAGGTGCCATACGAATATCATCACTGTCTGCATAAGGAGTATCGATACGTACACGTCCGACTTCAACACGTAAATTATCATTGTCATACGCAATATTTGCTTCACCGATATAGGTAAATGAGTTTCCGTCTTCATCAAAAAAAGCAGTATTTCTATTTTCCGGACGAGAAGGGTTCAGTGCCGACACTTTTTGAGATGTATACGCTGCCATTCGGGCAGAAAAACCATAGTATGAAGCAGTCTGAAATCCGAACTGTCCGCCGATAGCAAAGGCTGATGTATCTGTGCCAAACAGTGAATCCGCATGAATTCCTGCAACACGGAGTGTACCGAAAGCATCTGCATACTCAAAGGTCTGATCAAAAGAGTCTGCCTCTTTCGGGAGAACTGTGACAACCTGATAACGACCGCCCTCTTTGGTATGCAAAAAACCGCCCTCTTCCTGCATCCTTGTATCTTCCTGTACCACCATCGCCACTACTTGCGGATTTTCCTGGTTCACTAACGTTGCGTCCATCATTAAATCAATCATTTTTCTTCTCTTATTGATATTGAATATCATATTTAAGTGTAGAATTATCTCCTATTAAAGCTTAATATGAAATAAATAATGATAACCCTTATCGTTATTAAATTAGTTTTCCTTATACTCTGCGTTGCTCTTTAGCACTTTTTGCTATAATATCCAACAAAAAAAGGAGTTTTATGCAATTTTTATATCGTCCCGAAAATCACTTTAATCTTGCCAACCTTTTTACCATGGTCAATATCTCAGCCGGTTTGATGGCAACCTATTTTATTACGCAAAACAGTTTCACAACCGCTATTGTCCTGGCATGGATCGGCGGCGCGTTTGATATCTTTGACGGAAAAATCGCCCGCAAATACAATCTTTCGAATGAGTTCGGTGTCCAGCTTGACTCCTTTGCAGACTTTCTTTCCTTTGTCCTGGTACCTGTCTTTTTGATTTTCCAGGCTGTTTACGCTGCCAATCTTGAAGGGTTCTGGTTTTTTATCGCCTCCGTGACAAGTATCTACTATGTCATCTCCGGCCTGCGCCGTCTTATCCATTTTAACATCCACACCGATGCCGGCGAAGTAGACAAGTATTTCACAGGGGTTCCTACTCCATTGGGCGCTATCTTGCTCTGGCTGGTCTATCTATCAGAGGCCTATACACTTATTGCTCCGGTGATTGTTATTTTATTAATGGCATCTATCGGTTGGCTGCTTAACTCAAATGTCAAAGTTCGTCATCCTTAGTGCTCTGCTGTGGGCGTTTCCTGTATGGCTTTTGGCCCAGGCACCGATACAGCATCCCTATTATCAGCAAAAACTGCATGGGTTTAAACAGATGAAACAGATCGATCTTCTCTTTTTGGGCGACAGCCTTACCGATTATCATAACTGGAGCCGTTTCGGCAGGCATCATAATGCAGGAATTTCCGGAGACACCACCGATGGCCTCCTCTACCGCATGCACTACACACTTGAGAAAAAGCCGCATACTGTTGTTCTAATGATCGGTATCAACGATTTATTGCAGGGTGTATCACTTAAACAGGTCGAACAGAACTATTTCAAAGTGCTGGATTCACTCTCGGAGATCAAGCAGCTGATCATCCTCTCGACCCTGCCCGTCACTGCCATCGATCAAACAGTACAGATCAATGAAGATGTCATTGCCTTAAATATTTTTCTAAAAATCGAAACCAAAAATAGGAAAATACGTTATGTTGATCTCTATTCACAATTTGTCGATAAACATGATGGCTTAATAGAGCGTTATACGGTTGACGGAGTGCATCTTAATGCTGATGGATATACCCTTTGGGAAAACATACTAAAGCGTTTTTTCGAAGGCAAAACCAAAGACTAAACGTTCTTTTTAAACGCGATACTGAACATTGCACCCACTTTAGTATTTTCTACCCATATTTTTCCGTGCGCATGTTTGTCGATGATCATTTTGGACATATACAGCCCCAGTCCGGTTCCATTTTTGCCCTTGGTACTGAAATAGGGTTCAAAGACCCTCTCAATCATCTCCTGAGCAATGCCGCCGCCATTATCTGAAATGGATAAAATAATCTCCTGATCATTCTCTTGAGTTTTAATTACGATCCTCCTGTCATTTTTACGGCTCTCTTTCAACG
>DAOWOG010000028.1 GCA_030642185.1 Helicobacteraceae bacterium
ATCCATCTTATCCTCCGTTCGTTTATTTTAAAGTATAACACACTATTTGAAAAACTTATTTCAATGATGACTTAACTTTTAGACACTAAGAAGTTTCTCAGTCTTACAAATTATTGAAAATAATCTCAAAACAGACACCCTCGGCAGTGTTCTTGACATCCAACTTGCCATCATGGTGATCTTCAATTATGATCTTTGATATATAGAGTCCCAGTCCTGTTCCATTTTTTTCGTCTTTTGTACTGAAATAGGGATCAAAAACAGTATCCATAATCTCTTTACGTATACCTCCGCCATTATCACATATGCTGATGATGGAACGATTTTTTGCTGTGTATGTTGTAATAGTAATCTTTGGTGCCGTTGTTTTTTTCGCCAAAAAGTTATCTTCACTGTTTTGTAAAATATTTAAAACGACCTGCATTACTTCATTTTGATATAGAGCAAATTCACTATTCGCTCGAAAATCCATGACAATTTCTATCTCTTTGTTCTGCATAGACGTTTGTACAATCTTTAATGCTCTCGTAACAGGCGCAGTCAGTGATATGACATCCTTTTGTTTATTTGGATTAAAAAAATTCCTAAAGTCATCGGTGGTTGTCGATAAAAACTGTACATACTCATTGATGCTATGATGCTTTTTTTCTAAATATGCTAAAAAATCTTTCCGATCATTTTTATCATCCAGATCAAATTTACCGCTTGAGAGTTTTACTTCTATCCCCATCAAGGCACTGCTGATCGCGCCAAGCGGCTGTCGCCATTGATGGGCTATCATACTGAGCATCTCACCCATGGCAGCCATTCTGTATTTGATGAGCAGTATCTCATCTTTGTGCCTTAACTCGTCTACTTTATCAGCTACCTCTTTTTTAAGCTTTTTGTTATATCTGCCAAGGAACCATTGACGCAAAAGCAACAGCAACGCTACGAGTAAAAAAGGTGTCAATATCTGCCAAAAGAGCTTAGTGTTAAATCCCTGTTCGTATTTGATGAATATCCAGCGATTAAGAATACTCTGTTTTGTCTCATCATCAATCAAATCAATAGCCTGATTCAATATCTCCAACAGTTCTGGCTCATCATTTCTGATACCGACACCAAGCTTCAATCCTTCATTCATTCGTCCTGCAATTTTTAATCCTTGCGGAAAGCTTTTTTGTATTTGATATCCTATTGCGCTGAGATTATCGATTAAACCATACAATTTTTCCTGTAATACCTGTTCAAGTCCATCTGTCACACTGTCAACTTCAATAAATTGTACATTTCTATATTTTTCTTTCAAAAGTTCCAGTTCGGCATATCCCTTTACCATACCAATTCTTTTGCCATTAAGTTCATTCATATCAGAAATAAAAAATTTATCAAGTGTGGTTGCAATAACCAGGGGGAGATCCAGGTATGGTTTCGTGAAATTCATATACTCTTTACGTGAAGGTGACGCTAATGCAAGGGGTAAAATATCACATTTCCTATTTTTTATATTTGAAACAGATTGTGTCCATGAGTTGGTAGGAAGCAGTGTGATCGGTATACCAAGTTTGGCTTGAAATATCTTCATATATTCAGCACTCATTCCAATAAGTTTGCCATCTTCTATTTTTTCAAAAGGCATCCAGTCAGGATCGACACAGACGGTAATTTGCTTTTTTTTGCTTAGATAATATACTTGGGTATTTGTTAATTCTAATGTTCCAGAGACCACATTCATGACAGTCTCTTTATCTTTGAAAAACCATTTGTTCTTTAGTTCGAGCAGTTTATGTTCTCCGATCAAAGTGAGGGATTTATTAATAATACTGATGGCTTCAGGCCAATCCTTCCTGACACCAAAAGCAAGGCTGAGCGTATCATCTAATCTGGCCACCTGTTTTAAATAGGGAAATCCGAGCTCATTGGCCAAATAAAAAGTAGCCCCGTTTCCAAACATGGCGTCTGCTTTACCTGTAGTCACCGAAGCAATGACCTCTTCGATTGTATCAAGTCTTAAGATTTTGGCTGTTGGAAATTTCAGTACAGTTTTTTCATCCACCAGATTACTATTATGAATTGCAATAGTTTTACCATAAAGGTCCTGCAGTGTTTGAATGTTTTTTGGGTTTTCTTTTGAAGTGATCACCATTTTTTGCATACTGATATAGATATCTGAAAAATTCAAGTACTCCTTTCTCTCATCATGAATTCCACCTGCACTTAATCCATCGATCTCTTTACTTTTCGCTTTCTCCTGCATTTCACTCCAGCGGCCTGCCTTAAGTACAAAATGAGTTCCGCTTACTTGGTTAATGAGCTCTAAAACATCAGCATCATAACCATTGATCGTGCCATCTTTTTCCACAATGACATATGGTTTCCAGTCTTTTTCTATTCCCAGTACTATTTCCGGATGTCTATCAATAAAATCAAGTTCTTTTGTGCTCAAGTGCAGAGGATTTTGATGTTCCCTGTAAATGAATGCATCTAATTTTTTTTCTTGAACATTTTTTACGAAGCCGGACTGGATAAAACTGTCTGCAATATTTCTAATTCTATCAGGATTGATACTTCCTATCGCATAGACATTGGGCAGCATAATTTGCTCGATCTGTTTCGCTTCAAAACGCAGCGCCTCTTTTGATTTATTTTGTGTGTTGTATTTTTGCAGGATAAGGTCGATGATCTCATCTTGATGCGTCAGTGCATACTGCCATCCTCTGATAGAGGCTTCTTTGAATTTTTTGACACGCAGCGGATGATGTTTCAACTCATTTTTGCTGGTAAAGAGATTGACGTCATAGTATTTTGCACCGTAAACAGTGGGATCAAAAAGATTGTATTTCACTCCTTTTTGCTCCAGATAAAATAGCTCATTGGTCGTAAAAACACTCATTGCATCGACTTTTTTATCAATAAAATCATCTGGATTAAAGGTCGTAGAAACGATGTCGATCTCATTAAGACTGATACCAAACTTCTCCAGCATCATCACAAGTGTGATATTGTCAATGCTGTCTGAAACACCCATCACCTTTTTACCTTTTAGATCCTTCGGTGTTCTTATATCTTTTTGTGCCACTAGAACCAGCGGGGATTGTTTGAAGAAATTAGCAACCAGGAGCAGAGGCTTTCCATCAAGGTATTCTGCGATGATTGATGAATAGGAGAGTCCGTATTGTGCTCTTTCTTGCAATACTTCATTTGAGATGATGATACTTTCATCATACTCCGTAAATTCCACATCGAGCCCGGCATCCTGATAGAACCCTTTTTCTTTAGCAGCATAAAAACCTGCAAATTCAAACTGATGTTTCCATTGCAGCTGCAAAGTTACCTTTTCAATTGTCTCATTTTTTGCATATAAAAATGTAAAAGAAAGCAGAAAAACCAATAGGAATAATTTAATAAAATACATTGTCACTCAATATTTTGAATTTTAGAGGTGCTCTTCAGTTATTTTATCTGTTTAACACACTGGTTGGCAATTCATTTGCTCATAAGAAGCGGTATTTATGTAAAATGATGTCATATTTCCCTCTTAAGTGAAAATAGATGAGATCAATCAATGAGATTTTGGAATACAGCAATAATCTGACAGTGCTGTATGCCGAAGATGATAAAGCCATACGCGAACATATGCTTGAAAGTCTGGAAGACGTTTTCCATAAAGTGATTGCGGCGGAAGACGGAGAAGATGGACTGGCAAAATATCAGGCTTATTTCGAAACTGAGCATCGTTATCCGGACATTGTGATTACTGATATCCGAATGCCCAAGGTTGATGGGATCGCAATGAGCAGAAACATACTTAAGCTCAATCCAGGACAGATAATTATTGTTCTCTCAGCCCATAATGAAAGTGAACAACTACTTGAAATCATCAACCTGGGAATCAATCATTTTCTTCTTAAACCACTTCACCCGAAACGTCTATATGAGACACTTTATAAAGTTTCAAAACTTTTACAGGAAGAGCATTTAAACATTAAGTACGCGCATGAACTTGAAATGGCGAACATCGCACTGAACCTGACTGTTGCACAACTTGAAAAAGCTGTTGACGAACTTGATAAATTAGCGAGGGAAGATCCCTTGACGGGTATAGCAAACCGTCGACGGTTTTTTGAACAGGTTCATAAACTTTTTCTGACAAGCAAATCAGATTCTACCCCGTTTTATCTTTTTGTTGTGGATATTGACAAGTTCAAAGAGGTCAATGATACGTATGGGCATATGATTGGAGATAAGGTCATTACTATTTTAACAGAAACCGTAAAGAATTCTCTTGATGATCATGACTTATTCGCCCGCTTTGGAGGCGATGAGTTTGTTATTGTTATGACGGATATTTCCTTTGAATCTGCATACCATAAAGCTGAATTAATCCGAAAGAATATTGCCCGGACGCATCATATTTTAAATACAAAAATCCATTTTACCATCAGTGTGGGAATGGCTGAAGTTCATTCAGATGACAAGACGATAGATTCCGTGATCAGACGGGCAGATGAAAACCTGTATAAAGCAAAAAGTTTATCGCGCAATACTGTACGGACTTGATCGACTTCAGTTTTAATAGTTACTTCAAAACAGATTGATTATAATTAGGTATCTTTAGGAGTCTGTCGGATTAATGCTTAATCGGCTGAAACTTTCGCTTCGATCAGACTAATCCGACAGACTCCTGGTATTTTAATGTGAAAGGTTGAAAATGATTTCCAGATTCTTGTTTGTTCTACTGGTTTTTCCATTGTTATTGTCAGGGGCTTCCTGCATTTCAGAAAAACGTCTGTTTTTAAAAAATGATATCGTGTATCAAGAGAATGGAACAACGACATATAGCGGTTGTATTACACAGAAATATCCCAATGGTCAAAAAAAATCAGAACGTTTTTTTCTCCAGGGAAGACTGACAGGTGATGAGAAACATTGGTTTGAAAATGGACAGATGGAATCAGAGGTTATCTATAAATCCGGAAAACTTCACTCCAAAAAACAGTGGAATATGCAAGGATATCTTTACACTTTTGAAAAGTATAAAAACGGAAAACTTCTACAGAGTATAAAAATGACCTACAAGCAGGCTATTGCTGCGTGTAAGAAGGCATCTTTTGACAATCATCCCGATTGGATTCTTCCAAATGTAAAAGAACTGCATAAAGTGCCTTTTTCCGAATCAACCAGGGAGATGAGCTTTATAGCATCCAATCCTCCCAAAAAAGGACAAAGCGGTGAAGAGATCGCTTATGTCCATTTTGGAAGTGACCCCGAAAGCAGCAGATGGGACAATAATGATATGCATATCGACACTTTATTGGATGTCATATGTATTCGGAAAAATAAACCGCAAACATTCCGTCAAGTTTTAGGAGTTGGTGGCATTGCGGATTTACAATCAGGTTCATTCACAAAGAAGCAACAAGGCAGTAGACTCAACAAGAAGCCGTCAACACCGAAAAAAAAGGTAGCTCCGGCAGCAAAAAAGGTTGACAACAAATTGAAATCGTCTGTTTTGAGTCAAACTCCGGAACCTACTAAAAACTATGTTCTGGAAAAAGTACTTAAACCGGGCTATTACATCAGCATCTATACTTTTGTGAAACTTCCGCCAGAGAAAACAAAATTGGACAATATTATGCTCAGCGGCTATCGATACAAATACAGTGCTTTCACAAATAAGGGTGTGGAGATGACACGTGTATTGATCGGTCCATTCTCCAGTGAAGATAAAGCCAGAAAAGAGTTAAAAAGAGTGCATGAGTTAATAGAACCGGGCGCATTTATTATCGATAAAACACACTAAAAGCACCTCTGAAATAACAGATGCCAAAAAATGTGGTATACTTTAAATGGAGGTATGTTATGAAAAAGATTTTATTAGCTCCAATAGCTGCAACACTTCTGGTTGGTTCCGTATATGGTGCGGAAAAGTTTTATGGTCAAAAAAAAGAAAAAATACCTTCTGTCAAAAATAGTATATTAGAGACAAATAAAAAATTTGTCATCACATCAGAAGTCTTCTATCAAGATCATGAAACAGATCATTTCAGACAGACAAAATACTCTCTAGCAGATGGAACTTATACCGTACACCCACTGATGGAAAAGCTCGAGTTCTACCTTGAAGGCAGAGCAGGGCTTAAAACAGAAGACTACCGTTACAGTAACGGATATGCCGTAACAACCGGACAGGAAACGGATCTCTTTTTTGGAGCACAGGTAGGTACAAAATATCACTTACTGGACAATGTGGCTTTAGCAACTGAAATCACCATGTTTAACAGTGAAGCGTCCAGCATACGAAAACAAAATATAGAGATGACATTGAACTATACGTTTTAAGGATAATGATTGCGTTTCATCTTTATATCTATCGTCTTTATGATTTTCGCTTCTCTCTCTGCCGATCAAAACAACACTTTAAATACTTCATTTGATTTTACTGCTAAAGAAAAAGCATGGATAAAAAAGAACCGCACTATCCGTTTTACAGGTGATCCGAACTGGCTCCCATTTGAAGCTTTTGATAATAATGGAAAATATATCGGTATTGTAGCAGACCTTCTAGACCTCATTGAAGAGAGGGCGGGTTTGCAAATGCATAGAATACCTACGAAAAACTGGAACGATTCCGTAAAATATCTTCGCTCTGAAAAGGTCGATATGCTGAGCGAAACAACAGATTCTCCACTTCGAAATAAATTTGATTTTACTGACTCTTTTTTGACAAATCCAATTGTCATCGTTATGCAAAAAAACCATCGCCATGTCAATAGTATCTCTGCCATTTCTGATCAAAAGATTGCGCTTATCAAAGGGTACGGCTATATATCAAAAATAGAGAAGCAATATCCATCTATTTCTTTTTATAAAGTAGAAAATATACAGGATGGATTAAGCGGCGTTTCTGATGGTAAATACGATGCAATGGTGTGCACGATGGCACTTGGAGGCTATACGATCACTCAAATGGAACTTAACAATATCAGTATTGTCGGTGAAACCGGATTTTCAACCAAGCTCGCCTTTGCCGTTCGAAGAGACTATCCGGAGTTGATCTCTATTTTAAATAAAGTCTTAAAAAGTATCGATCTCGAAACAATGCAGAATATACTCTTTAAATGGGTCACCTTCAAATATGTCGAAAAAGTCAATTATACGCTGCTTTACCAAATTGCATTTTTTGCTTTTTTAGTGATAAGCGGTACACTGTTTTGGAATAGACGGCTAAAGCAGGAGATAAGCCGACGTACAGAACTTCAGCAGGAAGTGGATACTGCAAATAGACTTCTGACGGATTCACTTGAATTCGCGTCGCTGATACAACAGGCAATTATTCCCGAGGATCAAGAGTTTGATGATTTCTTTGATGATCATATGACGATTTGGGAGCCCAGAGACATTGTCGGTGGCGACATCTACTTTTTAAATCCACTTCGTAATGACGATGAGATCGTACTGATGGTAATTGACTGTACCGGCCATGGCGTACCGGGTGCATTTGTAACCATGTCGGTCAAAGCGATTGAGAGGCAGATGATCAGTTATATTTTAAATAATGACCAGGATGTCAGCCCGGCAGATCTCCTGGGGGTTTTCAATCGCAGTATCAAACATCTGCTTAAACAGCAGGATAAAAGCTCCATCTCCAATGCCGGATTTGATGCCGGTATCCTTTACATCAACAAGAGAGTGAAGAGGGCACTTTTTGCCGGTGCACACATCGGCCTTTTCTACATTCAAGATGGATCGACAAATTACATCAAAGGCAACCGGCACTCAATCGGCTACAAAACGTCCAATCCTGATTATCGCTTTGAAGACCATGAAATCAGTCTTGATTCAACCATCACTTTTTACCTCACTTCCGATGGGTACATTGAACAAAATGGCGGCAACAAAGGCTTTCCGATGGGTAAAAATCGGTTCAAAAAAATTATTACCGAACACCACAATGAACCGATGCATCAACAAAAAGAGATACTGATCAAAGAGCTTAAAACCTATCAGGGAGCCTTATCACGCAATGATGATATTACCGTTGTGGGCGTCGTTATCAACGCAGAAGAGGAGAAGTCATGAATCTGTTGAAGTATAAAGAGATCAATGATGATGCAGGTGTGATTTTTAGTTTCAGCGGTAGGATTTCACAGTCTGTTCTTTCGGGTATTGCAGAAACACTTGAAAAAGAGTTTGTAAGCAACGGCCTCGACTACAATACCATTCACAGTATTTTTGCCATTTTTATTGAGCAGATGCAAAATGTCATGAACTACTCGAACGAACGCGTCCACAAAGAAGGAAATGTTTTTGAAAGTCCCGGAATCTGTATCGTCGGGTATGATGCAGAAAAAGGAAAATACTATGTCAGCAGTGCCAATATGATGAAACTCTCCGATGAAAAAAAACTGATATTTGTACTTGAAAAAATCAATGCAATGGATAATGATACCTTGCGGTCTTATTACAAAGAGCTGCGCCGAAGCGGACTGAACAGCCATGAACATGGGGCAGGGCTCGGATTTTTGGAGATGGCAAAAAAATCTTCAGAACCTTTTGAGTACAATATCACCTCACTGGATTCAGAAAACGCATTTTTTGAAATAAAAGTTACGGTATAGGAAAAAAATGGAAATTTTAAACATCGAAGCTACAAAATACACACCTGAAATACATCTGGATCATCATAAAGGACATCTCTCATTTATCGGTAAATCCTATCCTGAAAATACTTTTTATTTTTATTCTCCTGTCATTACATGGGTAGAAGAATATTTTTCCACCGTGCAGAAAATGACAACTAAGATCGATATGGACATCATCTATTTTAATTCCAGCAGCTCAAAACTTTTTTTTGACTTTTTTGATATTCTCGAAGAGGCGCATCTCGCCGGACATGCGATAGAAGTCAATTGGCATTATGATGCAGAAAATGAAAGTGCTGAAGAAGCCGGTGAAGACTTCAAAGAAGATTTTGAGCATCTTTCTTTCAATATTGTGCAAAAG
>DAOWOG010000116.1 GCA_030642185.1 Helicobacteraceae bacterium
ATCCTTAAAATAAACACCGGAAAAGTCAACATTATCGAGCGTGCTGTCTTTGAAAGAGATATCATTGAATGAAGCAACACCAGAGAAATCATAGCCGGTCAAATCATCAGCAAACATACATTGAGTAAAACGTATTCCGCTAAACACGGCACTGTTCAGATCCTTGGCAGTCCTAAAGTCGATGCTGCTCAGATTTGAATCATTAAAACGAGTAGCGTCCAGTTGCGTCCCGTCCAGAACAAGCCCATCCAGCGCCAAACCTGTAAAATCCGCACCATCCAATATGGCTTGTGTAAAATCCGCATAGTCTACATCTGCATGCCTGAAGTTTGCTTGCGTAAGATCCAGTCCTTTAAAGCTCGCGCCATAAAACTCCATCCACCTAAAATCAGTGCCTTTAAAATCCATCGCTTCAAAGACGACGTTTCTCAAACTTGCCCGGTTAAAACGGTAACGGCTAAAGCCACTGACATTGTTAAAATGGGCACCGTTGAGCGATGCATAGACAAACTCCGCACCGGAGATATTGCAGTCAGAAATACTCGCACCACCAAGATTTGCATGGGAAAGCTGCGTATCTTTGAAGATCGTCTGATTAAATGTCACATCGATAAAATTACACTCTGTACAGTTGACATCGCTCAAATCATAACCTGTAAAATCAAGTCCTTCAAAAATAGCATACGTGATATCGGCACCGCTCTTTTTTAGCTTGTCAAACGTCGATTTGTTAAAATCTACAGTCTGATTGAAATAGACAAAATTCATATCGGTGACGCAACCACTACCTGAGCTCAGATCAACATTGTTCAGGTCTATACCGCTGATATCGGTACTATGCATATTTGCGCAACCCAGTTTTGTATTGATCATATCTTTACCCGAGAGATCGGCACCACTCAGGTTGCTAAAGCGCAGGTCAGCTTCGGTCATCTCATTACTGCTTCCGCTGAAATCGGCACCACTCAGGTCAGTTTTATTGAGATTGATGCCGTTAAGATCCATCTTGCCACTATCAGGGAATATCACCCCCTGCATCGATGCTTTTTTAAATAGGCTAAGGTTGCTTTTTTTGTCACCGATGGAGGCTGTGGAGAAGTTGATGTGATCGAGTTTTGAGGTGTCCTCATAGTAGGCGATATCATCATAGACGATCGTATCGATACCAAACTGCGTCAGGTTAAACTCGTGGCCGCTTCCGTAGCGTTCGATGTAAAACTCCTTGATGATCCTTGAAGCATCCGTCTGGTTCTGATCATTGCTTAAAAAGAGAAAGTCCCAGATATTTGAAAGGGATGCCGCATCAAATGCTGCATAGCTGTAATCGCCCGAGAGTATTCCGGCATTAAAACGGACACTGTCGAAGGTGCAGGATGTGAAGTCATTTTTTGCACCGAAAACACCGTCGGTATCAGCACTGCAGCTGTCGCCGGAACAGCTGTCACCGAAACTACCGCCGCTGAAATTGCTGCTGCCAAAATCTGCCTGGATAATCACACCGTTTGTCCAGGTCGTACCGCTGAAATCATGCTCTTTAAAATCCATTTTCGTTGTCGGTTTGTCCAGGTCTGGCGAGAGAAAAAAGTCGCTGAAAGTACAGTTCGTACAACCTCCGGACTGTGCGATAAGATCGATACAGCTATTTACGTTGGAGCATGTCTGGCTATCGGCGGTTTGGTTGTAGGTGAACAGATTGCTGCTTGGCAGAGTACCCAGTTTGACCGTATAGGTGCCGGGTTCCAGATCAACATTTTGGCACCCCTGTGTATCCAAATAGTGCAGGCGCTCATTGCCCTCACTGTCAACAATCTGCAGCGAGACTTCTTCAGAGTGTGCCCTATGACAAGCGTGAATCTCACTCTGCTTCTCTATCTTGTAGGTAATGGTGTATTCAGTGACACCTGTAGCGTTTTTTTCAAAAATAAGTACCGGCTGATGGACATGCATGTTGATCGTCGTCGTGGCAAGGTCCCTCTCGAAAAGAAGTTTGGCATACCTAAAAGACTGGCTGTTGCTACTACTGCTGCCGCAGCCGATCATAAAGATCAGCACTGCAGAAATTATGAAAAGTGTCAGGGAGAGTGTTTTCATGGTTAACTCCTTTGCATGAGATATCTTAACGAACTTAGTTTACCAACATTCTAATTTACTACAGTCATCACTCAGCTCTCCAAGTGCACATTCCCTGCCTTGCCAGGTTGTACCAAATATTTTGACATATTTGCACTGCATGCCCTCATAGTCTCCATAATTGAAAACTGCACCGGTAAAATCAGCATTATTGATGTTTGCATAACTCAGATCTGCACCATCAAGCTTTGCAAAAACAAATGCAGTCCGGTCATCATCACTGGAAGTGCTGCAATCTGCATGGCGCATATTGGCATTTTTTAAATTGGCGAGGCTGAAACTGGTATGTGCGCACTTGATGTATGAAAAATCCATACCGGCCAATGTCATGGCAGCAAAATTCACTCCGCTAACGTCGGCTCCCCTGAAAGTTGTTTCACTCGTAAAAATGGCAAACTCCATATTTTTGGTGTATCGAAGATCACTACCGGACAGATCGCTATTTTCAAGTGAGGTAAGCTTAAAATCGGCATACTGAAAATTAATCCCGGACAGATTCATATCGCTTAAGTTGGCATCTCTTAAAATAACCTCGGTAAGCGTTGCATTATCCAGATTGGTGTTTTGTGAAAACACGGCACCGGAAAAGTTGGCGTTTTCAAGGTTGGCGTGTTCAAAAATCGCACTACTGAGATCATGCCCGGAAAAATCGGCACCCGATAGTTGAAGCCAATGAAAATCGGTATGGCTTAGATCCATATTTAAAAAAGAGGTTTGCGAACAGTTCGCTCTGTCGAGATGGTAGATGTTCCAGCCTGCTACGCCATCGAACTTGGCTCCTTTTAGCGAAGTATTGGGAAGAAGCAGTGCGTTGATATTCAGGTTTTTAAATGTTGCGCCTTCCAGATCTGCACTACCAAAATCAGTATGGCTGAAAATTGCCCGATCAAACATTGCATTCTTGAAAATACATGATTTGCAGCTAAAGTCGGTAAGGTCAGTCCCGGTAAAGGTTAATCCTGAAAAGTCAACCTTACTTAAATCAAAATACTTGAGGAGGTTTTGAAAAGTGGTATTGTTAAAATTAATATTGGGGCCGATTATGATTCCATCTGCTTCAATAACGCATTCTTTTTCTTTTATTGACGAATAATCAAGATTATTGATATCAACGTTGCTGAGATCAGTTCCGTTCATCTTTGTATTACAACCTAATTTTGCATTGACAAGATCTTTTCCTGAGAAATCGACATCGGTCAGGTCGGCATAGCGCAGATCCGCCTCAGCCATCTCGCTGCCTGTACTACTGAAGTCGACACCAGTCAGGTCAGTTTTATAGAGATTGATACCATTCAAATCCATCTTCCCTTTTGAAGGGAATGTCACACCCTGCATTGATGCATTTTCAAATAGGCTAAGGTTACTTTTGTCGTCACCGACAGAGGCTGTAGAAAAGTCGATATGATCGAGAACCGAGGTATCTTCATAATAATTCACACCGCCGCTTTTGATCGTATCAATCCCAAACTGGGTCAGGTTGAACTCGTGGCCGCTTCCGTAACGTTCACTATAGAACTCCTTGATGATCTTTGAAGCATCTGTCTGGTTCTGATCACTGCTTAAAAAGAGAAAGTCCCATATATTGGAAAGTGAAGCATCACTAAACGTTGAATGGCTGTAATCTCCGGAGAGCTTTCCGGCATTAAAACGTGTACTATTAAATTTACAGGATGAAAAACTGTTTTTCGCACCGAAAACACCGTCGGTATCAGCAGTACAGCTGTCGCCATTGCAGCTGTCGCCAAATATACCGCCACTAAAATCACTGCCGTTGAAATCTACCTGGATGATAACGCCGTTGGTCCAGGATGTACCGCTGAAGTCATGGTTTGTAAAATCCATTTTCGTTGTAGGTTTATCCAGGTCGGGAGAGAGAAAAAAGTGGCTGAAGGTACAGTTCGTGCAACCACCGGACTGATTGATGAGATCGATACAGCTGTTGACGTTGGAACAGGTTTTGCTATCGGCAGTTTTGTTATAGACGAACAGGTTGCTGCTGGGCAGTGTACCCAATTTTACGGTATAGGTGCCGGGCTCCAGGTCGATGTTGCGGCACCCCTCTGTGTCCGAATAGTTCAGGCGTTCATTGCCCTCGCTGTCAATGATCTGCAGTGAAACAACTTTGGAGTGCGCTTTGTGGCAGGCGTGAATCTCACTCTGCTCCTCTATCTTGTAGGTAATGTTGTAATCGGCACTCTCCATGGAGTCTTTTTTGAAGATCAGTACCGGTTGATGAATATTCATATTAACCGTTGTCGTTGCAAGGTCTCTCTCAAAAAGAAGTTTGCCATACTTAGCAGAGTTATCGCTTCCGCCACAGCCGATCAGTAGTATCAATGCGGCGAGAGCGGTTAGTATCGTCAGTCGAAATGATTTCATGTCAAAACTCCATTTTGTTCTCTTCACCCGGAAGAATTTTTTCATTGCTAGTATGGATCATCATAGCAATAAAGATCACAACTTTGACCAATTGATGCATGTTCATATCCAGCACATGTATAACATGAATCCATATAATGGGGCCACAATGTATTCAGATCGACCTTGGCATAGCTGCAATCGGCGAGCACCCTCTGAACTTCTTTTCCATAAGTACCGCGTAAATCGGCATGCCGCAAACTTGATCTGTTCAGTTGCGCATAGCTCAGATCCGCCTTCTGAAGATTGGCATATTCCATAGTCAAATAGGACAATTCTGCATGGCTCAGATTTGCCTCATAAAGATTGGCATAGTTGAAACTTGTCTTTAGCGACGTATCTCCGTTAAAACAATCTGCATGGTTCATATCGGCATGGCTCAAATCTGCGGCACTGAAATTCGTTCCCGCACAACTGATGTATGGAAATACCATATGACTTAAATTCCTGTCAGAAAAATCCACTCCATTGAAGTTGGCACTCTTGAATGCGGTCTCCCGGGTAAATGTGGCATCCTGGATGTTGCTCTCCCTAAAGTCGGTGCCGTTGAGATCAGCACTGGTTAGATCGGTATTTCCGTCAAATTTTGCACCGTTAAAATTGGCATCCAGGCACTCGGCATTCGTAAAATTGGTACCCAGCAGGCTTGCTTCGGAAAAATCGGCACTGACACAATACACATCGGAAAAATCCATGCCGTTCAAATTAGTCCGCGCAAAATCCATATCAGGAAGAAAAGCGCCCCTGAACGTCGTTTCGCTGTCCAACTTGGCAACCTTGAGATTAGTTGCATAAAAATCGGAGCCACCAAGATCAGCACCGGTAAAATCGGTATTTTCATCAAATTCCGCATAGCGAAAATAGGCATTTTTGCAGTTGGTATTTGTAAAATCGGCGCCATGCAGGCTTGATGAATAAAAA